>CAYUXD010000389.1:0-2324 GCA_964448655.1 uncultured Eubacteriales bacterium | reverse complement strand
GAAGACATACTCCAAGAGCCAGTTGATACCCACAAATAAGATAGCCGCAGGGACAACAATCCTTATCCACCAGTAGAGGAAAAGAGGGAAGGGCTTTCTTCTCCCTTCCGTCAGTTCTTTCAAGGACTCTGATCTTTTAATACACCAGGCAGCAGTGATGACCGCTAGAAGCGAACCTAAAGTTTGCATTCCTGAACCGAAAGTCAAATCCCAGGGGAGAAAAATCTTAAAATTAATCATGGGAGGAATGGCCAGAATATAGACAATACCACAGATAAAAAAGACTGCCTTTTTCCTTCCTATTTTTGAGTTATCCACAGCGCCTCCAACCAGAACTTCAAAGGCTGCTACAGCAGAAAGAAAAGCAGCACCAAAAAGACCAAGAAAAAAGAGGAGACCAAACAGCCATCCTATGGGCATCATATCAAACGTTTTTGGCAACGTTGAAAATATAAGACCGGGGCCAGAATCGGGCTCTAGACCGAAGGAAAAAACTGCGGGAAAAATCACAAAACCAGCTAAAATGCCTGCCATCGAAGCACCAATTCCCGTAAGTATGGCATTCTTTGGCATATTGGCCTTTTCGTTAAGATAGGAACCGTAAATAACCATGAAAGTTCCCCCAAGGGACATGGAAAAGAAGGCCATTCCCAGAGCTGCGGCCATTACCGAAGGCGTAAGCTCGCTGAAGCGGAAACCGCCTATATACCACTTGATTCCCTCGCTGGCTCCTCTCAAAGTAACTGATCTTATGATGAGGATAATCAGGATGCTGAAAAGGGTGGGAACAATCCACTTGCTGGCCTTTTCAATGCCCTTCCTCAAGCCTTTTACAAGGACAATCCCGCAGGTAAAAATGACAAAGCCCGTCATCATGAGCTGCAAGAGGAATGAGGTGAGATTAAAGCCTTCCTGGGGAGGAAGGATGGCCGCAGCGTTTAAATTCACACCAAAAGCATTCAGGAATTCACCCAGGGCATGAAATCCTACCCAGCCAACAGCATTGGAATAATACCCTGTAGCCCAGAAAACAATGAAGAATAAAAACGCTCCAACATACTTCCCGCCAGGAAATCCCCCTTTCTCGTAGGATCCTAATGTGCCTCGCCTCGTGTATCGACCCAGTGTCCATTCTGCCATCAAGGCGGGTATCCCTACGAAAAAAACAATTGCCATATAAAAAAGAACAAATGCTGCGCCTCCGAATTTCCCGACCATGTAGGGGAAGCGCCAGACAGCGCCCAGCCCGACAGCAACTCCGATCATGGTCATTAAAAGACCAAAGAACGAAGCGAATGTTTCTCGTTTTGGACCCGAGTCCTGATCGCTCATATGATCCTGCTATCCTTCCCATTTGTGAATTTTGTAATACTCGTCTACCATTCTTTGGATATCTACGGTAGAACCTTTTGTCGGTCCTTCAGACAGTGACTCTTTCTGGAATCTTTCGGGCAAAGTGTCGTCTTCTCTTTTTGTGCCGAATCTTCTGTTCAGCTTAAAGTCACGATCAATACTATCTCCCATTATTTTCTGCAAGTATTCAGGAGAGTAGTCTATCCCTGTGCCGGCCTTCAAGAGGGCAGATGTGTTTTCGAAATTTAAGATATCCATGCAGAGGCCGATATTCTTGCACATGGTCAGGGAATCAGTGAGAAGGGCGATCTTTTCTGAATAGGTTACCAAGGCAGCTTTTCCCTCTTCTGCGAGCCTATCTGCAGCTTTTTCTGTTCCAAAACGTCTTTTTGCCTCCTCTTTTCTGTTAGTTAATTCGAAGTACGGTTCTGCACGCAGGTGATCAGAACCTCTGGAAGCAATAGCATAGGTAAGTCCGTAGGCTTTAATTCCCCGGGGGTCTCCACAGATCATGTCCAATCCCTTCACATGCATCACCAATTTTTGTGCTTCCTCGTCAAAGCTTTCTGATAGGATTTTCGCTCCATCTGCCAGTTTATCTCCGATCCCCCGGCGGAAAGTAATCATATCCACAACTTCCCGGATCTTGTCTGCCTCGCCCCAGGTAATGCTAAGGCCATCCAAATCATCGGGATGAATTAATCCTTTCTCCTGGCACTCTATTATCCAGCCGATTACCTCACCGGTCGATATTGAATCCATACCCATCTGGTTCAGATAGGCATTCATCTCCAGGGCAAAGGGAAGGTTGCGGCTTCCGAGGCGTGAGGTAAAACTGCAGAGGGTTTCGAACTCGGGTCCCTCTGCCTCATGATCATCAATCACATAATAGCGGGAGCAGGGGAGAAGACAGTTAAAGCAAGCTTTATTCTTTACCTTATAGCTTTTTGCGAGCTTCTGCCCGGAGATCT
>CAYUXD010000388.1:0-2332 GCA_964448655.1 uncultured Eubacteriales bacterium | reverse complement strand
TGATGGCAATCTCTTCAGGCGAGCAGCCGAAAGTATCAGCCAGTTTTTTTCTTATGAGCTCTTTTCTGGGCTGAAGGACTTGCCAAGAGTTATAAACAGGAGCGCCGTTAGCGAAATCCAGGTAGCGGTGAACAGCATCCATAACAATTCTTGGGGCTGGATGAACACCTCCATTATTGAGATTAATGATGCTTCGGTCACAATCAAATGCCTGCTGAACATAGAACCAGAAATCTTCATCTTGAGCAATCTCGGTTGCAGATGAATCTCTTATCTTGGTTAATTTTTTCTTGAGTTCAGCTTGGGCGTTTTTTGCGGCTAAACCAAAAACACTTAAACTTCCGATGCCCAAGCCAATGCTTTTTAGAAAATGCCTACGACTGGTATCCATTCCCTTCTCCTTTCATTATGAATTGATTTTTTTAACCATATATTATTTAAAGCTCGGCTGTCAAACCAAAGAACTTTCCTAAAATAGCAAATCAAAAATCTTTGCTAAAGGTCTTTCTTTTTTTTATAATGGGGAAAAGCTAGAAGAATCTAAAGGAGGTTTTCATGAAAAAGATAAGCATAGGCATCTGTATTTTATTTCTTCTTTCACCTTTATCCTGGGCAAAAGTTGGAGACATTTTAAAAGTTATAAAAACGCCTGGTCCGTGCCCGACAGGCTTAACCTTTGACGGAAACAATCTATGGCTTGCAGATAATTTTACGGATAAAATCTACAAGATAAGCCCGGAGAGTGGGGAAATTCTTAAAAGTTTTGACTCCCCTGGCCACCATCCTGAAGGGTTGGCTTGGGATGGAAAGTATCTCTGGCATATAGATTCTGGTGAGAAATACATGTACCTCTTAGATCCTGAAACGGGAAGAGCTCTTACGATCCTGGAATCAAACAGCTCCAATCCTCGTGATCTTGCCTGGGACGGAAAGTACATCTGGATCGTTGACTACGGGAGAGATATTCTGATCAAGGTTTCCCCTGAGGATGGGATGATGGTGCAAAACTTTCCTTCTCCGGCCCGAGAACCGGCAGGTCTCGCTTATGACGGTAAATATTTATGGGTAACAGATAGGAGTGAAGACCGGATTTATCTGGTCAATCCTTCTGACGGACTGTGCCTTTCTTCCCTGCGTGCCTATGGTCCGTTCGCCTACGGCCTTGCCTGGGGGGATAACGTGCTTTGGAATGTCGATTATGAAAATGACGAGATATACAAGATAGATGTCTTCAGCAAAGATATTTTCTCCAAGTGGGATGAGCGCCAGATGTCCCTTCATTTTATAAAAGAATTTCGAAACTACGGCCCAGGGACAGTAAAAACTCTAGACATATACCTTCCTATTCCCCAAATCCGCGACAATCAATCGCTGCTGGGACCTGTCCAGTTTGATCCTGAACCAAATGAGATCATCCAGGACAGCTGGGGACAGAAAATTGCTCATTTTAATTTCAAAGATTTAAAAGGCTATTCAGTCGTCAAGCCAGGCTGGAAAGTGAAGGCAAAAATATATGCTGCAGAGTACTTCATTTATCCGGATAAAATAGGAAGCCTGGAAGACATCCCTAAAGAAATAAGGAAAAAGTATACCCAGGACGGAGATAAATATCTTATCCATGATCCTTATATCAAGAATCTTGCTCAAAAAATCGCTGGAAAGGAGAAAAATCCTTACTGGATTGCCCGCCGCATCTATGATTTCCTTGGAAATCACCTGACCTATAACCTCAAGCCACTGGGAGGCTGGAATCCTGCCCCTACAGTTCTTAAACGAGGCACAGCCTCATGCTCAGAATATTCTTATTCTATGATTGCTCTCTGCCGAACTCTGGGAGTTCCTATCCGCTATGTGGGTGCAGTAAGCCGCCGTGGAGATGATGCCAGCTTCGATGATGTCTATCACCGCTGGACAGAGGTTTATCTCCCGCCTTATGGCTGGATTCCTTTTGATGCTAATAAAGGAGATACAGATTTGCCGGGTAGAAAGGTGCTTGGAATCGGAAATGTAGCTGCTCGCTATATTATTACCACCGAGAATGGAGGCGGCGATGAATACCTATGGTTCGGCTATAACTACGGATTCCGTTGGACATCTGAAGGCAAATGCCGTATCCATGAAGAAAGCTATGGAATGTGGTCTCCCCTGGGAGAAAAAAAATACAATAAGCCGATTAAATAATAATCATTTTTAAATTTCTTGTAGGGGCTTGATTCATCAAGCCCACCGTTTTTTATATTTTGTAAGGATTCGATTTATCAAACCCGCATGTTTATTTTGTAGGGGCTTGATTCATCAAGCCCACCGTTTTTTATATTTTGTAAGGATTCGA
>CAYUXD010000387.1:0-2345 GCA_964448655.1 uncultured Eubacteriales bacterium | reverse complement strand
TGACTGCCCGGGGCGAGGAAGTGGATCGGGTGCTCGGATTGGATCTTGGAGCCGACGATTATGTCGCAAAGCCTTTTTCTTTGCCGGAGTTACTGGCCCGCATCCGTGCCATTTTGCGTCGAGTGCAGCGGTCAAAGAGCGGGCCTCTTCCGGACGAGCTGCGCTTTGGCAAAGTTTTAATAGATTTCAAAAGCTTTGAAGCCCGAAGAGCGGATAAAGTTCTTAATATGTCACGTAAGGAATTCGGAATTCTTCGCTTATTGGCAGCTCGAGTCGGCGAAGTAGTCACTCGTGACGAACTCCTCGATGAGGTTTGGGGCTATGAACAGTATCCTACCACCCGTACTGTGGACAATCATATCGCTTTGCTTCGTTCCAAGCTTGAAGAAAATCCTTCCAAGCCACGCCACTTGCTTACAGTTCACGGTGTTGGCTACAAGCTGGTCCTCGAGAAATGACATTTTTATAACAAAAAGCAGACAATTTCCAGGAATAAAACTGACATAAAAATTGCATTATCAACACAATCTCGTGACACATTCCAAAGCTGGAAGATTTAAATTATGAAAGGATAAAAAAAACAAAGGAGGAAAGACATGAAAAGATTATCGATCCTAATAGCAATATTCATCCTGTTATCTTTCAGCTTTGGAAGTCTTGCTGCTCAGAACGGCTACGATTTGTTCCAGAAAGCACTGGCCAAGGAACGAGGAGAAGGGAAACTTGAGGAGGCCATTGCTCTCTACAAGAAGGTTATCGATGAAACAAAAGACGAATCTCTGGCTGCCAAGGCCCAGCTCCGCATTGGTATATGCTATGAGAAATTAGGAATGAAGGAGGCACAAAAGGCTTTTCAGAAAGTGATTGATAATTATCCTGGACAGACCGAAACAGTCAAGGTGGCAAAAGAAAAATTATCCATCCTCGTGAAAGCTCAAGCCGTCGTCAAAAAAGGAGATAAGGAATTTAGAATCAGAAAAGTCTGGGATTATGCAAGAATGGGCGGCAGAGGTAATATGGGGAGGCCTTCTCCTGACGGCCGCTATCTTTTGTACTGGGACATGGATTCGAATAATGTTTGCGCGCTCGAATTCGCCACTAAAAAGAAGCATTTCATCACAAAAGAAGCAGTTCTGTCTGCATCAAAAGACCCTTCCTCCAAGAAACCTATCGAATTTCATTGGGGTGGGAGCATATGGTCACCGGATACAAAAAGGGTGGCTTACTCCTGGCTGAAATTCAAGAATGTTTTTGCGCTAAAAGATGCCTGGGATGAAGAGGGAAACTTTAAAGATTCTTTCAAAGAACTGCGGATTATTGGGTTTGATGGTTCAAATACAAGAGTCATCTACAGTGATGATAATTTGGCAGAAGTGAATCCTCTTGATTGGTCACAGGATGGCAGGCACATATTGGCTGAATTCATCAGAAAAGATAAAACCCGCCAGCTTATGATGATATCTGTTGCTGACGGTTCATTGCAGGCGCTTAAAACATTTGATTATCTCCCTCGCGCTGACGGATTAAGGATAGGAGAGTTGTTTTCACCTGATGATCGTTACGTTGTTTTTGATTTAAAACAGGAAAATTCTTCAAAGCGGGATATCTTCCTGCTCTCAATAAACGGGAGCCAGGAGGTTGCTCTGGTCAAGCACCCTGCAGATGATTTCGTGCTCGGCTGGACTCCAGATGGAAAAAGCCTTATCTTTGCCAGCGACCGCACAGGAACTACAAGTATATGGACTATACGAGTCTCAGAAGGTGAACCTCAGGGAGATCCTGTTCTTATTAAAAAGGATGTGGGAACGATTTGGCCCAAAGGCTTTGACAAGAGTGGGTCATTCTATTATGCCTTTGAGACCGTGGTCAGTGATGTTTACCTAGCCGAGATCGACCCCGAGACTCATAAAATTCTGTCAAAACCAGAAAAAGCGTCCGAGCGCTTTGTAGGCTCTACAATGCATCCAGATTGGTCGCCAGACGGTAAGTACTTAGCTTATATCTCATATCCTGAAACTGGGCATGATATGCTTGGCTCTGAGTCAGTTCTCTGTATCCGTTCCCTAGAGAATGGTGAGGAACGCGAAATATATCCTGAACTTAGATACATATGGGGAACATGCTGGGATCCTGATGGGCATTCTATTCTTACAGTAGGGAGCGAAGAGAAGGGTCGTGAGGGATTTTACAAGATTGATGCCAAAACAGGAGATTTCACATCCATTCTTCATTTTAATGAAGAAGATATTGTTGGAGCTCCTGTGTGGTCGCAAGACGGGAAAAAGATATTTTATATGCACAAACTGCCGCAGCAGAAACAAGCCCGGATTATGATGTACGACCTT
>CAYUXD010000386.1:0-2348 GCA_964448655.1 uncultured Eubacteriales bacterium | reverse complement strand
CTGACGATAATGAACCGCTTGATTTATCTTGGAGTGTTACAACTCTATTCATCAACGCAATTTATAGAGCACGAAAATCTCAGGAGAAGATAACGCCGTTCGGCTTCGTTGGCCTGGGCTTTTTTTCTGTTCGAAAAAAAGAAGGTCATGGCAGATATTTTATGATAGAATCTCGCCGCACCGTTGATATTGGCTTAAAAGGTGGAGCAGGATTGAGCTATTATTTGCCCAAGATTCTTCCGCTTTGTTTTGAATTAAGAGTCTTTATCTTAATCTTAGGGAGTATTTCTGGTGCTTACTATTCGCCCTATATTTGGGGAGGTGGGGGAGCTGGCCCTGTTGCAGAGGCATATAATTATATATGGGGAATAGATCTGGGTATTAAATACAGATTTTAGTCCGGAGGATTTGCAGTCTGGAAGATAAGTAGTATGGAGAGACAGTAGTTCTGGCAGATTGGTCTGCAAGTTTTGCTTTTGCGGAATAAATTTTCAAGCATCGATTATTTTACTCCTTGGCTACGATTGATATAATGCCTAAGAGCAAAGACTTGACGCTTCTGATATAATGCCTAAGAGCAAAGACTTGACGCTTCTAATAAATTGACCTCTTACGGGGGATAAATTTGAAAGATAAGAAGGAGGGGAAATGAAAAGAAATATAGTCTTAGTTTTTTTTATTGTATCCATCTCTTTTTGCCTTCTCTATGCTTTTCAAAAGCAGCAGAAGCTGCAGGAACCACTAAAATATGAAGTTACAGTCGAGCTGGTTATAGTGGAGGTTTTTGTAACGGATAAAAACGGGAATTTTGTCGATAATCTCACCAAAGATGATTTTGAAATTTATGAAGATGGAAAGAAGGTTGAAATCCAGTATTTTGCTGTTGTCAAACCTGAGAAAGAGATTAGAAAAGAAAAAGCCACCGCAGAAATTGAAGAAAGAAAAGAACCCCAACGTCCAGAAGAAATGAAACTGGTTATTCTTTTTGATAATTTAAACACAAATAGATGGTATCTACAAAGCCATTGGCCTCAAATTCAAGAGATGTTCCAGGCTCTTTCAGGAAAAGTGGAAGAGACAATGATAATGGAGCTCAACAGAAGATCCGGAGCGAGAATAATCCAGCCTTTCACATCGGATAAGAACCTGCTTTCCAATGTGTTTTCAGAGTTCAAGGTTGATACGTGGAAGGATTTTGAAAAAGAGGTTTTAGAGAGTCAAAGGGCAGAACTTTTAAAGGAAGCTCAACTCTCCCAGCAAGATCGCTCCATAGCCAACCCGGAATTTATCCTGAGAGCTTTAGGTGAGGAATCGAAGTACTTCAGGAGTCAAAGGCTGTCAGACTCATTCAGTGCTTTTTTAGCTGCTGTGAATCAGATAAGAAGATTCGAGGGAATAAAGTCAGTCCTTCTGGTAAGTGACGGATTTCCCGTTGGCGGTCGCGGAGACTTTGTAAAGATTTTTGACCCCTTTAGATTATTTGGAGGGAAAAGATATTTTGACCAGCGAGAAGCTTTTGATAAGTTTCTGAAAATCATTAATGAAGAAAAGTTAATTTTTTATGCTTTTTCGCCTGGCACAAAATCAGATTTTTCTATAGAAAGATGGTCGAAAGAGCTTTTCAGCCTTGAGAAAATAGCAGAAGAGACAGGCGGAGTGTATCTGCGAGGTGCGAAAAAATATGAAAATTTCGTTGAGGTATTGGGAAGAGACCTTACTCATTTCTATGATATTTCCTACACTCCTCCAGAAACAGCACGAAAGAGCGGGCATCACAGGATAGAAGTCAGAGTGAAAAAGCCGGGGCTTTTAGTCAGATTCAAGAAGGGTTATTCGGATTTCACAGAAGAAGAGCAAGAGAGAAAAAGCGATGCTTCGGCATTCCTTTCACCATCTTTCTTTAAAGATATAGCCTTCTCCTGCCAAACGGATGTCGTATCTTTTGAAGGACAGCATCCTCAGTTCTGGATAAGGCTGCAAATTCCCCTGGATCAATTCAGGGAGGACCAAGCTGTGAGCCCTCCTGAGAAACTGGCTATGATGTTTGGCATTAACGAATGGAGTGATAAGAAAATCCATTTAGGCGATATTGAGATTCAGATAAAGGATGCACTCGAGAGAGGTGCTGATTCTCTCTATCATGCCTTTACAACTTCAGGGATTAAGCTCAAGCCAGGAGAATACGAGACCAGAGTTATTCTAAAATACCCTGAGGATCTAATCGGAGGATGGGAGACTTCCATAAAAATACCAGACACAAAGAAAGAACTCCCCTTGAGTATTATAAGTTCCATTTTAGGCTTTTTAAGAGATGATGTAAAAGAAGATAAAATTACATTTTCCCTCAC
>CAYUXD010000385.1:0-2380 GCA_964448655.1 uncultured Eubacteriales bacterium | reverse complement strand
TCGGTGGTTGCCAGGTTGATAGAGTATCATCCAGAATAAATTATTTGTGATAGCTTCTGCTGTACCTCCGTAGAGTCCCTCTACTCTTACTCTTTTACTTCTGTATCTGTTTTTTTCCTCCTCCAGCATGGAATCGATTGCCCCTTTATTTTTGTAGCGATATATGCGGTCGCTCAAAATCTTTTCTTCCTCTCCTACTCCCGCCACAAAATAGATGGCTCTATTGTCTTCCATGGAGAAAGAGAAAACCAACTCATCACCTGGAGAATCTGTGATTAGATCTCCTTTTGTATCTGTCCAGAACAAATAATGATATTTAATTAAGCCTGAACTCTCTCCTTTTATCTGCCCGTCGGGAAGAATGAGATATGTCCCTTCAAAATTCCAGGGGAAATAATGAGCAAGATTGACCTTTATGTTTGGGGGAGCTGTTATCCGCCCTATGACTGTTCGCTCATCCTGACGTGACCACTCAAAAACTAATGTATCTGATTTTGAGGGAGGCTTTATAAGAATTGGAGTATCATTTCCTCTCTTAAAGGGAAGGCTCAAATCCAGTTTTATCCTTGCATACGCACAATCGGGAGAGTGAGGACCAACTTCAGAGATGAGATAAAAAATATCATTTTCATCAGCAACTTCGTTCTCTTTTTCAATTTGGATTCGAAAGGCAAATACGGTATCTTTATTTGGAGCAAGGACTAAGCCACCCCAGGCCTTAGCCTCCAAAGCGCCTATATAGACATCCTTCCATGGATAGTTGATTTCAGCATGAATTGCCTGAACCAAGAGGCAAAATGAAGTGAGAGTGAAGAGAAAAATTCTAAGGATTTTCATTAAAATAATCTTCTAAGCAAAGATATCTACCAATAATTAATTTAAGGCAAATCTTGAACTAAATCAACATGTTTGTAAGCATCTTTTTTCCTCAATAAAAAAAGAATGAAAAAAGGGGGCAGGCCCCTTTTTCCGATGTTTTGTTCAAGATTAGTTACGGTCCTCTTTCTTACAGAAAAAGTGCAAAAAAAGGGGCCTGTCCCCTTTTTTATGTTAATTCTGTCACTGAAAAAAAATGCTTAAACATGCTATCCTGTTGGGGAGGATCAAATGCCTCACCATCAATCCTCTTACAGCAATTCCTCTCGAATCCAGTTTTAGGTCTCCGACCTGCCGGTACATCTCTTTAAGGGCAAGCTTAGCATGGTGAGGATAATTGTAAGCCTCGGCCGAGTATTTCTCTGCACGCTCGGAAAGTGTCCCTTTCTTCTCAAGCTCGAGGTAAGAAGGGTATTCTTTCGAGTTTTCCTTATTGTCCAAGAAAGTCGTCTTGAGGTATAGTCCTTAAATATCTTTATCTCAGGTAATTATCTTTATCCCTGCTAAATATCTTTAATTCAGGTGATAATCCCAGTTTCTGCCTGCTACCCTTATTTCAAGGCAAACATACACTTTTTCAGCTAGGAAGCCCGTGTTTTACGTAATAGGAAACTGCCTCGATAAAGACATCCAATTCGCGAAGGGTTGTGTAGATGCTTGGCGTTACACGTATTCCAGTAATTTCTTCACCACCCAACTCAAAAGAAGGGACTCCGACTGTGATGATGTAGATTTTGTGCTTCTTGAACAGAACCTGGATCAGTTTACTCAGATCCATGTTTTCTACTGTGAAAGTTCCAATACCGCAAGACTGTTCTGGGTCATAAGAAGTTAGAATTTTTACGCCAGGAAGCTTCTCAAGAGCTTTTGCCCAGTAATTCCTCAGATAGCGCATTCTCTCTTCTTTCCTCTTGCCACCGATCCCATGATGAAAGGCCAGGGCTTCACCTATGGCGAGTTCCAGATAGTCAGGATGGGTTCCGATGTGTTCAAATTTTCTGATGTCATCACCTTGAGGATTAAGAGCAGGAAAAAGCGGCCATATCTTCTTGATTTTTTCTTTTTTCACATAAAGAAAACCTGTGCCTATAGGAGCCATCATCCATTTGTGGAGGTTAGCACCGTAGATATCGCAGTCAAGGTCTTTCTGCTTGAACTCGAAGTGTCCGAAAGCATGAGCTCCGTCAACCACAACCTCGATGCCTTGCTTTCTCGCCATCTGGCAGATTTCTCTAATCGGAAAGATCTGACCCGTCAGATTGGTGATGTGACAGACTTCAATGAGCTTGGTCCTGGGGGTAATATTTTTTTTAAAAGCATCAGCCAGCTCTTTTATATTTTTGGGCGGATAGCGCCAAGGAAACATCTTGACTTTGACTCCTTCCCTTTTTTCTCTCTGCAAAAGCGCGTATTTCATGGAAGGATAGTCATGGGTTGTCGTCAAAAGTTCATCACCCGGCTTAAGCTCAAGCCCAAGGAGGGCGATCTGCATGGCTTCAGTCAC
>CAYUXD010000384.1:0-2380 GCA_964448655.1 uncultured Eubacteriales bacterium | reverse complement strand
CAGCATACAAAGAAATCTCAGGGCCGACCCCAATAACTCCGATGTCATTGTCTACTGCAGCAACAATACCTGCCAGATGTGTGCCGTGACCGTTGTCATCGTCAGCGCTTTTGTGAGGCTTTATGGTGTTAATCCCTCCTTTTATGTTCCTCAATAGGTCAGGATGATCAAGATCAATGCCTGTATCCAGAATTGCTACTTTTATCGCAGAGCCTGCTGTTTTTTCCCAAACCAGATCAGCATAAATTCTTTGGATGCCCCAGGGGAGAGTTTCTAGGGGCTGAGGAGGAGGTGGCTGAGGATGAAGCGGAGGTTTTAGCTTATGTTTTACTTCCCTAGAGATTGCAGTTATGACCAAATCTTCATCTATTCTCAAAATCTCACTTTTTCTTTTTAGATCCTTTTCCGCTCCTGGAGGCAGATGAACAGCCTGGCTGTTAATCAAGGCCAAACGTTTAATCTTCACCGCCCCAAAATTCTTGAGCAAAGCGTCCTGGTCGGTTTCTTTGACGTACGACTTTTTAAAGACTACAATTTTCCGTGGGTGCTCTGAGGGGATTGCGTTACTCGACTGAGCAGAGAAATTCAGCAAGACAAGAAAGGCGAATATCTTGATTGCCAAGAATGATTCTCTTTTCACAATCCCCTCATTCAATGTCTTTCGTCACATTTTGTGATATAAATATTTGTAGTATGATATATAGTATCCGCAAAGGATTACTATTCTCCTTATGATTTTTCATTTTGCTTCGATGACTGTTTTAGCCTGCAGCTCTATTTTTTTGCCCCGGACGTGCTATTTATCATCCTTGCCTTTAGGTTCTTTCTGGGATGTTGAGTTTCCATTGCTATTAAAAGAGCTATTCTGCTTTTGACCGTTTTTCTCATCTTCACCGTTTTTGGGTTGATGTGGAAGTTTAGGATTATTATTTGAGAGGGTATAAAAAAGGGCGAGGTCGTATCCAGGAGTAGATAAATTCAGGCTGGCAAAAGAAAAAACAGCAGAAATCAAGGGAAAAGATTCTTTAGCAAAGGGAAATCTTTCGGAAGAGGCCTTAGTTGCTGCGTGATTAACTTCCGGGAAAGCCATGGAAATAAAAGCTACACAGACCAAAATAGCCATGTTTTTTCTTAAGGAGCTTTTCCTTTCTTTAAACATAGCTACCTCCTCAGTTTATGTTCCTCCTTTTACTTCGCTCATAGAAAATTATCCTTCCCATAGTTTTGTCGCATCCTTGCCCAAAAATTGGACAAAAATACACTATTTAAAATTATGCTTATTTGCACACTTCCTTCTATCTAATATAAATATGAGAAAATAATACAAATATGTCAAGTCATATTTGGCCTGGTATATATGTTATATTAAAAGAAAAATTACGTATTTTACTGAAATTAAATGAATTAGAAGTGAGTTAGGTTCAAATTGCCCTGGGAACAGTATCTATAAATAGAGAAAAACCTTTTGTTTTGTGCATAACTTTTTGAAAATAAAGAAGTTAATTTGCTCTATTATTAGAATTCATATAATAAAAAAAATGCAAAAAAAATTGATTGAAAGTGGGTTTTATGCTGATTTTAAATAAAATATCGTAAAGTCAAATTTAGGTGAGATTTACAAAAACTATTATTTTAGCTATTATATACACAGCGTGGCTAAGGAGCATGATGAGAATTATTCCTTCCTTAACCTAGTTATCTATCCGGAAAGAGATAAATGAAAGGTCTCATCAGGCTAATTATTGCAGCCCAGATACTATTTTTCTCCCCTTGCCAATTTCTATTTCCCGTTCAAAACAATTCTTCCGACAGCCTGAACTTTGACTCAGAGGAAAAATACTTTGAGTATTTCAATCTAGGAGAAAATTTTAAGCTTCAAGGTGATTATGAAGAATCTATCAAGTATTTTAAAAAAGCACTGAATCTAGCTCGAAAAAATAATAATAAAAAAGACGAAATTGACTCTCTCATCAAACTCGGCATCCTTTTCTGGAATAGAGGAGAGAT
Organism: uncultured Eubacteriales bacterium; assembly: GCA_964448655.1. GTDB lineage: Bacteria > Acidobacteriota > Aminicenantia > Aminicenantales > Aminicenantaceae > SOIV01. Next base: position 373 of record CAYUXD010000384.1, on the reverse strand, counting down.
AAATAAATCCTCTGCTATCTATAAAGAAGTGCTTTCTGTAATCGAGAAAGCACAAATAAATGAGAAAAAAGACGAAGTTTCTTATTATATCCAAATCTATGAATTCTATCAGGCCGGCAAGGATTATCGTCGACAAGAAAAATATCAAAAATCAATAGAAAATTTCGATAAAGCTGTAGAATTGGCAAAAAAAATTGAGAGCAAAGACCATGAACTTAAATGTCTCCGCGAACTGAGTATTACTCATCTCTCTCTGAATGACATCGATAACTTTTTATCCTTAAACAAAAATGCCCTGGAAATTGCCCGAACAATCAAGCATAAGCAAGAAGAAGGAAGATGCCTTTTTAACATCGGTTTTTACTACCGTAAT
>CAYUXD010000383.1:0-2382 GCA_964448655.1 uncultured Eubacteriales bacterium | reverse complement strand
CTGGAGTCCGACAGGGGTTCTTCTTGCCGGGAAAAATTCAGCCCAATATCTAAAAGACGGTCAACAAATATTCATTCCTTCTCAAGATCTTTTTGATAATTACCTGATCATTAATATAGAAGGGCTGGGTGAGTTTGAAGGATATCCTAACCGAAACTCACTTCCGTATATCGAGCTCTACGGCATCAAATCCACAAAGACCATGCTAAGGGGAACACTCAGGAATAAGGGGTGGTGCTCAACCATTAAAAAAATCGTAGATATAGGGCTCCTCGAAGAAGGCGAAAAGGATTGGACTGGATTAACTTACAAAGATTTTCTCAGAAAATTGATGAACGATCCTGCTGAAGAAGACATCAAGAAGGCCCTGAGTGCTCATTTAAATATAGAGGAAAACTCGGATGTAATCCAGAGATTTGAATGGCTGGGCCTCCTGAGTGACGAGCTCCTTCATTCAGAGAAAGACTCTCATTTAAATATTCTTGGTGCAAAAATGCTGGAAAAGCTTAAGTACGAGGAAGGGGAAAGAGATATGATTATACTCCAGCATCAGTTTATTGCCTCTTATCCTGGAGATAAAAAGGAGAAGATCACTTCAACTCTGATCGATTTTGGTATCCCCCATGGTGATACTTCAATGGCCCGAACAGTGGGTTTACCCGCAGCTATCAGCACCAAGCTTATCCTTGAAGGAAAAATACAGAAAACAGGAATCTGTATTCCTGTTACGCCTGAAATTTATATTCCCATTCTTCAAGAATTAAAAGAGCTGGGTATAGCCTTCAAAGAAAAGAAGGAGGAGATGTAAAATTTGACAAAAATGCAGGTTATGCTTACTTTCTATATTAGGAGGATAAATTGAGACGAAAACCTGCAGTGAGTGGCTATTTTTATCCCGCCCGAGAAAAAGATCTTAGAAAAATGATCGAAAGAATGGTGGATCCAGAAAAAGAAAGGGAAAAGGCCATCTGTGTTGTCTCCCCGCATGCAGGATTCGAATATTCTGGACCAGTTGCTGGAGCCGTTTTCTCATCGGTCCAGATTCCAGATAGGTTCGTTATTTTGGGACCCAGTCACAGGTCCATCCAGTCTCGTATCGCAATAATGAAGGAAGGGGATTGGGAAACTCCTCTGGGTTTGGTCAAGATTGAATCTCGACTGGCAGAGCTTATCCTGAAGCAATCCCCGCTTATCACTGAAGATGAAATTGCCCATTTAAACGAGCATTCGCTTGAGGTCCAGCTTCCATTTATTCAATATTTTAAGAAAGATATTTCAATCGTTCCAATTTGTATTTCTCATTTTGTTTCGTTCGAAGAGCTGGAAAAGTTAGGAAAGGCCATCTCCTCAGGCATCAAAGAGTTAAAGGAAGAGGTAATGATTGTGGCCAGCACGGATATGAGCCATTATGTAGAACATGAAGTGGCGAAGAAAAAGGACTTTTTGGCCATTGATAAGATGCTAAATCTTGATGCTAAGGGACTTTATGACACCGTGCAACATGAAGATATCAGCATGTGCGGCTTTCAGCCCACCACCTCAGCCATTGTTGCCTCAAAGGAGTTGGGAGCAACGAAAGCAACTCTTGTAAAATACCAGACATCTGGAGATACGTCAGGAAATTATCATGAAGTTGTCGGCTATGCCGGGATAAAGATAAACTGAAGCATCAAATCCAGGATCAGGCCTTAAAAATTAACATTTTCAAGGGCTGATCCCATTCATTACCCATCTTTTACAGCAAACATGTTACCACATCAAAAAGCAGCATACTGATTTAAGAGACATTTATGGCAGCTGCTGATTAAGAAATGCCTAACTCGTGTAACTAATAGATATAAAATAAATTATAAAAGCATAAACCTTTCTTGACAGTCGATAGCGGATTGTATGTAATTTGACAATATTTGAGATTTAATGCTATAAATTTTTTGGAGTAGATCAATGCGAGCTGGTATTTTGAGAGAGAAAGACAGGCGAATTCTCAACCTAATTGTTGATAGCTATCTAAAGAAAGGAAAGCCGATAAGCTCTGGATATATTGCTCTAAGGAGCCCTCTGTCTGTTTCCTCTGCTACCGTAAGAAACATAATGTCAAAACTAGAAGAACGCGGTTTTCTCTCTCAACCTCACACTTCTGCAGGGCGTGTTCCAACGGATAAAGGCTTGAGGCATTATGTAAACAATCTGTTAGACGAAGCCATTATTCCTGAAAAAAAAATTGATCTTCTATCCGAAAACCTTGTCCTTCAAGACGGGGATTTCCACTCTTTCCTCAACCAGGTGTCCAGGATTTTAGCTGACTATTCTGATAATTTAGGGTTTGTGCTTTCTCCAAGGATTTCAAAAATAAATTTTCAACACGTTCGTTTTATCAAGATA
>CAYUXD010000382.1:0-2386 GCA_964448655.1 uncultured Eubacteriales bacterium | reverse complement strand
GACATTATTTGAAACAAGGTTTCTTAAAATATTTCTCTTAATCCCGAAGTCGTAGGCAACGACAAAATATTTGAATCTTTTTTTTGTAGAGTAGCCTTTTGGCCACTTATAGATTCCTTCACGCCATCTATAGGCTTTGGAGGTTGTGACTTCCTTGACTAAATCAAGTCCGACTATAGAGGGTATTTTTTTTACGCGGCGGATAAGAGTCTTGATGTCATCACTTTCAGTCGAGATTAAGGCTCTTTGGGCGCCTCCAGTACGAATGATTTTGGTTAATCTTCTGGTATCTATACCCTGGATGCCGACGATTTTATGTCTTTTCAGGTAATCTGAAAGGCTCTCTTTCTTCCTCCAGTTGGAGGGAAGGGAGGCAAGTTCTTTGATGACAAAACCTTCCACCCAGGGATGCTGTGATTCCACATCCTCAAAGTTGCAGCCATAATTTCCGATCAAAGGATAAGTCATGGTGACTATCTGGCCTTTGTAAGATGGGTCTGTAAGAATTTCCTGATAGCCAGACATAGAAGTGTTGAAGACGATTTCTCCTTGAGCTTCGCCGTCGAAACCTATAGATTGTCCGGTGAAAAATGCTTCCCCCTCTAAAACAAGAATGGCCTTTTTCGAAGCCATCTCAGGTACTTAAGGTCTCTGAAAAATCGGCAAACATTTTTGTTATTTTACATATTCTCATTTTGAAAATCCACCATTTTTTCATTCTATTTATGTAGGGGCTTGATTCATCAAAAAAGGGGACAGGCTACTTATTCTGCAGGAGGTTTTCTCTTTGTGTAGGGGCTTGATTTATCAAGCCCACCTTTGAAGAAGAAATTTATTAATTGTAAGAAATGATAAATAAGAAGATAGGCCACTTTTTTTTAACTTGTGAGATTGCTTCGCTGCGCCCGCAATGACAATAAATCTCGCAGCGGCAATAAATAAAGTTGCCTGTTGGCTTTTTTTTGGTATCCTATAGATTAGAAGAAGATGAAGCAAAAAAGAGTAGTTGTAGCCATGAGTGGGGGAGTGGACTCTTCGGTAGCCGCAGCTCTGCTCAAAGAGCAGGGATATGATGTCATAGGAGTAACGATGAAGCTCTTCACCCTGCCCAAAGATTACTGCACGTCGGAGAATTTAAGAAGCTGCTGCGGGTGGAAAGCAACCGAGGACGCTCATCGCGTTGGCATATCTCTCGGAATTTCGCACTATGTTGTTGATTTTAGAGACCAGTTCGACAAGAGTGTGATCACCGACTTCTGCGGGGAATATTCCAAAGGCAGTACTCCCAATCCCTGCATCCGCTGCAATCAACATATTAAATTCGATTTTCTGATGAAAAAGATCAAAACGTTTGAAGCAGATTATTTAGCTACCGGCCACCACGCTCAGGTCGAATATGATAATCAGTCTGGACGGTATCTTCTCAAAAAGGGAAGGGACAAAAACAAAGATCAGTCTTATTTCCTCTATCCTTTAACTCAGAAGCAGCTCTCTCGCACTTTGATGCCAATCGGAAATTTCACAAAAGAAAAGGTAAGAGAAAAAGCGCAGAAATTAGGCCTCTCTGTGGCTCAGAGACATGAAAGCCAGGAGATTTGCTTTATTCCTGATAATGATTATGTCCGGTTTCTTCGCCAAAGAATCCCTGAAGCGTTCCGCTCCGGGCCTATCGTAGACCTCGAGAATCGAGTTTTAGGTCAGCACGAGGGAATTGCGCATTTTACTATCGGCCAGAGAAAGGGAATGGGAATAGCTGCTTCCCAACCGCTGTATGTCGTTTCCATCCAGAATGATAAAAATACAATCGTTATCGGGCCTTCTGAGCAGCTTTATGAAAAAACTCTTCTGGCTTCCCAGGTAAACCTGATTTCCAGGGCTGAAATAACAAAGCCGCTTAAGGTAAGAGCTAAAATTAGATACAAACACAGGGAAGCGAAAGCGTTTCTCACTCCCCAAGATACAGATCAGATTTTGGTAGAATTCGAGAAACCACAAAGGGCTATCACTCCAGGCCAATCTGTAGTTTTTTATGATAAAGACATAGTTGTAGGTGGAGGAATCATAGATAAATCAGGAAAGAAAAATCTGGATTAAACAGGTTAAACAGGAGAAAAGAATCCGGGATTCATCTTTTAAATCTATAATGATGTATAAAGAGAAAAAAATATGAAATTTGGCAGCCAATCCGAGGTCGATCAAGTTAAAAGTCTTTTGCTTAAGCACCCCAAAGACGCCTTCATAAGTCAAGATAATATTCAGTCTCAATGGGAAGAATTGAATTATTTGGCTTCTCCAGACTACGAAAAGGCACTCAAGGAATATGATAATTTCGTTGAATTTCTGAAGAAGTCAATCTCTGAGATTCACTATCTTCCGCAAAATGATA
>CAYUXD010000381.1:0-2393 GCA_964448655.1 uncultured Eubacteriales bacterium | reverse complement strand
CACCGCCGAGGATACCGCCGACAACGCCACCGAGCACACCGCCGACGACTCCGCCTTCCACTCCGCCTTCGACTCCGCCTTCCACACCGATATCGCTCAGTTCTTCTTCGGCGATTTCTTCGGGGATTTCCACAGGTGCGACAAGTTTACCCGGTTCGATCGTGGTTTGGGCCTGCACAGGTCTGATACGTGTTCTTTGTTTTGAGCTTTCGCGTTTTTTTGCTGGGGGAGGAGGTGGAGGTGGTGGTGGTGGAGGAGGAGCAAGAAAAGCACTGAATATTTCTATTTGAGGAGGATTGCCTGGACTTAAAAGAGGGTAAATTATCAAAAGTAGCACGATGAGTAAATGGACTCCCAAAGAAAGCGGAAAGACCCATGCTTTCGTCCCTATATTTCTTTCTCTTATAATAAAAGAATCTTGAAACATTTTAGCCTCCTTATATTGGGGCTTATGTTAATTTCCTCATACATTAAAATACCGAGCAAATTTTATGCCAAACCTGAATCCACTGGGTTATTCTGCCTTTCAAGTCAGTAGATTTAAGTCAAATTTTCTTAAACGAGTAAACTTTTTTTACAGGTGTAAAGATCTTTTTATTGAAAGCTATGCAATTCCCCCTTTACCCCGGTCAGTAATTAATCAAGATTTTTGGATGTGGATTTAGTATATATTTATGGATTTGTAATCTAAATTCCTTCTTTTATCTGCCCCCAGTTTTTTACATTGTATCTTTTTATTCTTACCTCGCCCGTTTCTTCAGAAGAGTAATAATCGTAGAAATAACCGTTTTTAATGACAGCTGGAGTGAAAGGAAGATTTGTTTTATAAAGATAATAACCCTCTTTGCTGAATAACTCAAATTCGACTTCTTTGCTTTCATCAAGAACAGGCTTTACTCTTCTTACATATATTCTTCCTCTGTCATCAGTTGCAATTCCGTTAAAAAAGGGCCGGTGGGAGGGGAATTGGACAGCTTCTTGAACGACCCCTTTGGGCCACTTTTCTTCTAAGTCAGAAAAACCTTCGTAGATCTTATCTTTCTCTTTTTGAGAGATGGGATGGAGAGGTTCTTCTTTTTTAATGATCAATTCAAGGTCGCCTTCAAAGTTAACCTGAAACAAGCAGTATTCTGAGGAGTGAGCATAAAGATGTTTGTTGTTAACTGTTGGTGAAAAATACAGCCTTTGATTGTATAAATGGCCTATCCCAAAACTCATCCTCATCCCTTCTGCTCCTTTTCTTTGAACACGCCTGACAGTCGCAAATTGAGCAATGTTTTTAATTATTTCCCCTTTCGGGTTCATCTTTACAACGCAACTTTTGCTCTCCTCTTCCGTTCTAATAGATGCGACTCCAAAAATATTTTCATCAGGTGTTACAGAAAAATCTGTAGTAGTATCAGATAGAAGAATACTCTTTACAAATTCGCCTTTGCTGTTGAACATATGAATCTTTCGGTTTTGCCGTTCAGAAACATAAATATTGTTTTCCCTGTCCAGGAAAAGCCGAGAAGGGCCTTCAAATTCACCTGGCCCCTGTCCTTTTTTGCCTATTGTTTGTAAATATTGTCCGGTCAGGTCGAATTTTTGGAGACGACAATTCCCTCCTTCAAGCACGTATATATTTCCTTGATCATCTACATCAATGTTTCTCACTTGATAAAACACGTAATTATCATCGTCTTCTCTTCCGATGCTTAAATCTTCTTCCAGATCGAGGAGAATTTCCCCGTACACGGGCTCACCAGGATTCTTGATAACCTTCACCCCTTTCTCGTACTCAATCTCACCTCTCCATTCTGCTTTTTCTGCTATTTTCGTTTTTGTACAGTTAGCAGTGAAAAGAAAGATAATAATCACCGCTAAAATGAGTTTAGGTTTGACTTTCATGCTGCCCTCCCGTCATATCAATTGCAGCTGTATCATAATTTTTAAAAACTCACCAAATCCTGATTAAGTTCCTTAATCTTAATAATCAATCCCTTACTTTAATTTTTTATATTATACCTTAATATGATACGCTTTACATTCGTTATTCGTTTATAGAAAAAAGGAGAAATGCTACGTTAAAAAAGAGAAATGATACGTTAAAAAGGAGAGATGCTAGCTCTGTTCCATTTGAGATTTACGTGTCCTCCGTTTTGTCTAGAGTTAGCCCGTCCCTTTTTTGCGTCATTTTCTTCCCGGCTTTCATTTGACTTTAGAGATAAACGGATTTATTTTTTGAAGATAGAGATGAGATCGCATATCCAGATTAGAATTTTTCATCTTTTTTTGTCAGCGAGAAAAAAATTCTTCTAAAAACCTATAATAAATAGTCCTATTTTGAGGAGGAGGAGAATGAAAAAACTAATTTTTACTGTAGGGCTAACATTTTTTTGCTTTGCTCTCCT
>CAYUXD010000380.1:0-2420 GCA_964448655.1 uncultured Eubacteriales bacterium | reverse complement strand
GAATATGCAATAGAGAAAAGGATTGAAATTCCGTATGAGGAAATTCCAGAGATAGTGAAGAATGCTATTATTGCTACAGAAGATCCCAGATTTTACAGCCACAGAGGATTTGATCTTCGTGGAGCGTTACGGGCTCTAAGGGAAGACGTAATGACTAAACTAGGAGGAAAATCGAGGAGGCTTCACGGCGGAAGCACTATCAGCCAGCAACTGGCGAGAGAGCTCTTCCTCCACCGCAGGCAAACCCTCCGCCGTAAATTTAAAGAGGTTATCCTCGCCCGCCAGATTGAAAGGAGATATTCAAAGCATGAGATATTAACAATGTACTGTAATCAGTTTAACCTTGGTCATGGAGCTTACGGAGTTGAAGCTGCCTCCCAATTGTATTTTGGAAAGGGTGTGTCGGAGTTGACCCTGGAAGAAGCTGCCATGATAGTTGGCATTCTGAGAGGCCCTTCCCTTTATTCCCCTTACAGGAACCCAGAAATTACCCACCGCCGCCGAGACCATGTAATCAGACGGCTGGTAGAAGAAAGATATCTAACAGAAGAAGAGGGTAAGGAAGCCATAGCAAAACCGTTCCATGTCCTGCCGCTGCGTCGAGGAGATACTGGTTTTGCTGCTTATTTCAAGGAAGAAGTCAGGAAGTATATAGAAGATAATTATGGGGCTGATGCTCTTTACAGAAAGGGATTAAAAGTCTATACAACCTTAAATCCAACTTATCAAAGATTTGCTGAGGAAGCTCTTCTGAATTGGCTGCCGGTTCTGGATAAAAGACAGGGGTGGAGAGATGATAAACGGAATTTACTCGAGGAAGGCGTAGAAAGCCTTGAAGATCTGGAAAATGTCTCGATTGAAGATTGGCCGCCTGATAGCTGGATAAAACCTTCCCTTGCTGAAGGTGATATCGTGGAGGCAGTTGTTTTATCGGTCACAAGGGAAGAGGCTGCGGTTAAAGTAAAAGATTATACAGGCAAGATGAATAATGCAGACATTGCCTGGACACATACGAAGAATCTGGAAGATCTTATAAAGAAGGGAGATTTAATCCTTGTTAAAATAAAGGAAATAGACGAGGAAAATAAGGAACTTCTTGTCTCTCTTGACCAGGAGCCTCTCATCGAAGGAGCTTTTCTGGCCATCGAGCCCCACACCGGCCAGATAAAAGCCATGGTAGGAGGTAAGTCTTTTAAAAAGAGCAAATGGAACAATGCAACCCAGGCTTTGAGGCAGTTAGGTTCATCGATAAAGCCCATTCTTTATACAGCAGCCCTCGAGAGTGGATTTACACCCGCCCACATAATCATTGATGAGCCAACCGAGTTTATCGATAAATGGAGAGGAGAACCTTGGACTCCCGGAAATTATGACCAGAAATACAAGGGAGCCGTCACCGTCCGTAAAGGATTGGAGGAGTCAAGGAATATTGTGACAGCCAAGCTGTTGGAATTTATCTCCCCCCAGAAAGGCGTTGATTACTGTCGGAAGTTCGGAATCACTTCTCCTATCTATCCTTATCTTTCCCTGGCGTTAGGAACATTCGAGGTGCGCTTAATAGAGCTTGTTTCTGCTTTTACGGTTTTTCCCAATAAAGGTGTTCGGATACGACCCTACTTTATAACTCGCATTGAGGATAAGGACGGCAACATTCTGGAAGAGAGTAAGATTGAAACGGAGGAAGTTATTTCACCTCAGATAGCCTATATGATGACCTATTTACTCCAGGGAGTAATATACAACGGAGGAACAGGCAAAGCAGCGAGTTTCTTAAAATGGCCTTTGGCCGGGAAAACAGGAACGACCGATGAGTATACTGATGCCTGGTTTGTAGGATTTTCTCCCTCTCTTTGTGCGGGTGTCTGGGTTGGTCATGATATGCAGATCCCCATAGGAGATAGGCAGTCAGGAGCTGTGGCAGCTCTTCCAGTATGGATAGATTTTTTTAATAGAGTTATCAAGGAAAAAGAGAGGATAGCTGAAGAGAATGGAGAAGAGTTTGTTATCAATGAAGAATTTGAGATTCCTCCAAATCTCTCTTTTGTGGAGATTGACAGCAAGACTGGCTTACTTGCATCTCCAGTCTGCCTTTTTACCTTGAGGGAAGTTTTTCTCCCCGGCACTGAGCCAGACAGATTTTGTACCCAAGAAGATCACATGATGATTCTTGATTACTATTCAGTGAGAAAATAAAAAAGGAGGGGAGGGGCCCAATTAATAAAGCCCCTCCTGGGGAAAATTAGACAAAAAAAGGAGCAATGGTTATTTCTTCTTCGTTACTTTACCTGATTTTGAGGCCGAACGAGAGGAAGAAGATGACGATCTTTTTGAAGCTCCGGAAGAAGACCTGGATTTTGAACTGGAGCTAACTCTTTTTGAGCTAGTTCCTCGAGAAGAGCCTGGTGAGGAGCTTCCTGAAG
>CAYUXD010000379.1:0-2423 GCA_964448655.1 uncultured Eubacteriales bacterium | reverse complement strand
ATCAAGCCCCTACAACAATAATGAATTTGCCAAATCAAATCCCTCTAAATAATAAAAGGTGGGCTTGATAAATCAAGCCCCTACAACAATAATGAATTTGCCAAATCAAATCCCTCTAAATAATAAAAGGTGGGCTTGATAAATCAAGCCCCTACAACAATAATGAATTTGCCAAATCAAATCCCTCTAAATAATAATAGGTGGGCTTGATAAATCAAGCCCCTACAACCGTTGTAGGTTTGATGAATCAAGCCCCTACATCCGTTGTAGGTTTGATGAATCAAGCCCCTACAATTTCTTCTAAATGGTTGGATTATATTTATAATAGACAAAGCATGCTCCTTCAAAGGAAACCATACAGGGTCCGTAGGGAGAATCAGGATTGCACTTTTTAACAAACAGAGGACATTGTGGCGGGGAGATTAAGCCTTGCAAAACTTCCCCACATCGACAGCCCGGAAGATCGCCGCTTCCACCTTTTATACTCAGGTTAAATCTGATTTCAGCATCACAGGCAGAATATTCTTTTTTGATTTTCAAGCCACTCTGAGGAATAAGGCCCAGGCCCCTCCAATAAGAATCTTTGACCTCCAGCATCTCTTCCATGACGGCCAGTGCTTTTGGGTTCCCCAAAGCTCTGACTACCCTTGAATACTCGTTGGTAACCTTAGCCTTTCCCTCTTTTATCTGATCTAAGACAGATGAAATGCCAAGGAGGATATCACTCGGTTCAAAGCCAGTGATAGCTCCCGGAATCCCGTATTCTTCGGCGATGAACTGATAAGGCTTTTCTCCGATGATGGCGCTCACATGACCAGGGTAAAGAAAGCCGTCTATGGCTGTCTCTTTTGCTTCGACGATCGCTCTTAGGGGAGGAGGAATAAGCCAGAGAGCCGAGAGGATCGAGAAGTTGGCAAGACTTTTCTCGAAGGCTTCCCTAAGAGTTAAGGCAATAGCAGGGATTGTGGTCTCAAACCCGACGCCGAAGAAAACAACTTGTTTTTCTGGATTTGATGCGGCTATCTCCAGTGATTCTTGTGGAGAGTAAACAATTTTAACCATCGAACCTGCAGCCGGAACAGTTTTTTGGAGAGAGCTTTTTCTTGTGGGAACCCTTGTCATATCTCCAAAAGTGGTCAGGATAAAGTTTTCATTCTCTGCTACTAACTCTATGGCAGCCTCATGGATTTCATTTGGGGTGATGCACACCGGACATCCCGGTCCTGAAACCATTTCCACTCCCACTTTTTCAAGCATGTTTTTTAAACCATATCTATGCACTGTCATAGTATGGGTTCCACAGACTTCCATGATCCGGGGAGAGGAGGGGAGTTCTCGAGTCCTTTTCTCTATCTCGTAAAGAAGACCTCTGATTACTTTCTTATCCCTTAATTCTTTCATTCGAAATCAAGCTGGGCGTACAATCCTGGCCAGAGGAGATGGTTTCGTCCTTTTCCCCTTATCCTTTCTTTATTTTGTTTTGCTTCTTCCTTTCCTTATTTTCATTTACCAGTGCTTCCTTTTCGGCCATTTCTCTGAGCAGCGAGAAGGTCTCCCTTGCTTCTTCTTTGTTCAATTTGGAGATAGCAAATCCGGCATGAATAATGACCCAGTCTCCAACCTTTGTGTTTTCGAGAAGCGCAAAATTTGTCTTAACTCTTGTCCCTAAATAATCAACTTTACCCAGGTTGGATTCATCGATCTGGACGACTTTAGCCGGAATTCCTAAGCACATTTTTATCCTCTATTTACACCAACATAATAGATTACCAGATATAGAAAGCGAGGTCTATATTTTTGACAATTCACATGCAAGCCCCTATAATCTATCTATGCCCGAGAACCTTAAAGATTTCATTCAACCAGGCAGCGAGGAAGAGTTGCTGGTGAATCAACTTGACTTTTCCCGCCTTCCCCGGCATGTGGCTGTCATCATGGATGGTAACGGCCGTTGGGCGAAAAAGAGAAAGCTTCCTCGGGTCAAAGGCCATCGAGCCGGAGCTAAGTCTGTCCGCGAAGCGGTGGAAACCTGTGCTCATTTGGGAATCGAGTACCTGACTCTGTATGCTTTTTCCAAAGAGAACTGGAAAAGGCCTAAAAAAGAGGTAGCAACTCTCTGGAGGCTTCTTGAAGAATATCTTAAGAAAGAGGATAAAGTCCTGGTTAAAAATAAGTTCCGCTTAAAGGTCATAGGTCAGGTAGAAGCAATCCCAGCCCCTGTGAGGAGAGAATTAGAGCGTGTTGAAGAGTTGACAAAAAATAACACTCGCTTGACCATAGTTTTGGCCCTCAATTATGGGGGACGAGATGAAATTGTGGATGCAGTCAAAAAAATAGTTAACGAAAAAGACTTTGATATAAATACCTTGAATGAGGAAAAATTTTCTCAATATTTATACACAATCCATGTTCCTGATCCTGAT
>CAYUXD010000378.1:0-2452 GCA_964448655.1 uncultured Eubacteriales bacterium | reverse complement strand
GCAATAAAAGGCTGTGATAGTCTAGCGAATTAATTTCGCCATAACATTTATATCCATGTTTTGTCATTGAAAAGCATAAAATGCGTATCTCTACCTATTTTTTGGTTCGTAACAGGCCTCAATTCTTCGATCTTAATACCCGTTTGGGCTAAAATGCTTTCTCCTGATATGAAGTGAATCTCGTATTTCCTCAGCTGTATATTGACTTTGACGGAGTCCTTAAGGCCCTGGCCCCATGAGTTGATTTTCATTTAAAAAAATTATAATATTCATTTTCCGTTTTTATTCATTCATATACTTTATCACAGGGAGGCTTAATTATGGATAATAGCGCAATTGAGAAGGCCAAAGATCATTTTGGCCAGATTATCGAAGACCAGCTAAGCCGCGTCGAGGCAATGAAAAAAGCTGCGGATTGGATTGATTATTCTCAATTAAAACCCATCATAGTGGGAGTCATAGGCGGAGATGGAATCGGTCCTTTTATCGCCAAGGAATCACGGCGAGTTTTGGAATTCCTGCTCCAAGATGAAATAGAGAAGGGGAAAATTGAGATTCGGGATATAGAAGGCTTGACGATAGAAAATCGGTCCAAACATAAGAAAGCTATTCCTGATGATGTTCTGGAAGAGATTAAAAAATGCCATGTCACACTTAAGGGCCCAACCACAACGCCTAGAAAAGGGGATCCCTGGCCTAATATTGAGAGTGCTAACGTTGCCCTGCGGCGCTATTTAGACCTTTTTGCCAACGTGAGACCCGTCAAAGTCCCTAAAGAAGGAATAGACTGGATGTTTTTCCGAGAAAACACAGAAGGCGCTTATATCCTGGGGAGTAAAGGAATCAATGTCACTGATGATCTAGCCTTTGACTTTAAAGTTATCACTACTCAGGGCGCAGAAAGAATTATCCGTTTGGCTTTTGATTATGCCCATAAAAATAAAATTAACCGGGTCACGATCGTAACAAAAGCCAATGTGATTAAAACCTCTGATGGAAAATTCTTGGATATCGGCTATAAGATTGCTAAAGAATATCCTGATATCGAATGCGACGATTGGTACATCGATATAATGACCGCCAAGCTTGTGGATCCCAAGCGCAGGACCCAATTCAAGGTTGTCGTCCTCCCTAACCTTTATGGAGACATCCTTACTGATGAAGCTGCTGAATTCCAGGGAGGAGTGGGAACTGCGGGAAGTGCAAATATCGGAAAACAGTATGCCATGTTTGAAGCAATCCACGGTTCTGCCCCCCGTATGGTTAGAGAGGGGCGAGCTCAGTATGCAGATCCATGCAGCATGATTCGAGCTGCTGCCTTGTTAATCAATCATATCGGCTATCCTGAAAGAGGAAAGAATCTAGAAATGGCCCTGGATATTTGCGGCCAATACGAGAAGAAACTGGTTATCACTGGCCGAGATACTGGATGTACTGGAGAAGAATATGCCAACTACCTCATGGAAACTCTTCAGGACCCTGGACTGAAAGAAAAGGGGGAAAGCTACACAAAGCAGCTTTGAAAAAAGTAGCCTGCTACTTTTAATTGTTTGAAAAAGTAGTCTGTTGAAGAGAAGGGCCTGTCCCCTTTTTAATGTTGTCCGCTCTTTAATCTAGTTTTTTAATTGTATGAAAAAAGGGGCCTATCCCCTTTTTGCGATGTTCTTTTTGCGATTTCGCCTTTTTTGCTTGACTGGTATAAAAATTTGCATTATATTCAGACTTCAAATAGGCGCTGTCTCTTTTCAAAAAATCTAGAAGTTTTTCACAACTGATAAAAAACTGGATTAATTAATAAAAACAAGAGGACTCAAAGGAAATAACTGGGCGGAAATAATTTTTGTTCATAATAATCAAAAATTAGAGGAGGTTTAACAATGAGAAAAAAAATAACAGTGATCGGAGCCGGACATGTTGGAGAAGCCACAGCATTCAAGCTCGCTGAGAAGGAATTAGGAGATGTAGTACTGATTGATGTCATAGAAGATATGCCCATCGGGAAGGGTCTGGATATGCGCGAAGGCGGACCTGTTGGAAAATATGATTCCGCTATTATGGGCACAAATTCCTATGCAGACACGGCCGATTCCGATATTGTTGTCATCACTGCGGGAAAGCCAAGAACGCCTGGAATGAGCAGGGATGAACTTCTTGATGCAAATGTCAAGATTGTCAAGCCTATAACCGAAGAAGTCATCAAATTCTCTCCCAATGCCATGCTTCTTGTAGTCACTAATCCTCTCGATGCGATGGTTTACACGGCTTTTAAAGTCAGCAAACTCCCAAAAAACAGGGTCTTCGGGATGGCAGGAATTCTGGACACAACGCGATTCAGGGCTTTTATTTCCATGGAGCTCAATATCTCGGTTGAGAACATTCAAGCTCTTGTTCTGGGAGGACACGGAGATACCATGGTTCCCATTGCCCGGTACACAACCGTCGCTGGAATTCC
>CAYUXD010000377.1:0-2453 GCA_964448655.1 uncultured Eubacteriales bacterium | reverse complement strand
AAAATTGCGCCGCTCTCCTGCTGGAGATTCAAGAGAAGAATGGCACCCAGGACAATATAAAGGATTGAGGCTGCTGTTAGCAGGCCATCGATAGAAGCAGCTACCAACTGAGGAAAGGGAACTTTCCAAACTGTGATGGCTAAGAAACCGGTAATGAGATAAGCAACAGGCATTGCTCTTGTCGCCGGCCATCTGAAAAGAACTATAAATCCGAATACTGAGATTATTGGCAAAAAAGCAAGAAGAGCTAAAATACCCAGACTCATGAACAAATTCCTTTAATTAGAATCATTCTTGACTTTATTGAATTCCTGGACTTTATAAATCAACAAGAACTTCATGTCAAATAAATTTCAGCTTGTTAGCTTTGACATCTGGCTTATCCTGTGCTATAGCTTTCCTTTCTTCAATATAGTTATATTATCTGAGTGGAGTTTTATAATTTCCTGACAAACATTTAGTTTTCAATAAATAGAGACAGTGTCGAAAAATAGTAATAATGCAGAAAAAAACTCAGTTCCCTCAATATTGGCAGCTCTGAGATCATATGATGGATGCGAATTTGATGTAAGGCTGACAAGAGACAGAGTTTTGGTTCTTTACCACGATGCTAAGTACAATGGTAGGAGACTTCTCGAGACAGATTTCAAAGACCTTAAGGGAGTACAGGCTCTCCAAGAACTGATCGATCATCCTCAAGTAATAGAATCAATCAATGATAATGGCAAAAGACTCTGGATAGAGACAAAAGAGGATACCACTTTAGGATTGAAAAGAGACCCTGTCTACTGCCAAGAATTGGCCAGAAGTATCACAGACCTATTAAAGGACTCTGACCTGAAATCAGAAAATATCCGCATTATTTCTTTTAGTCCAGAGATCTTAAAACATATAAATGGTTTCCACACCTGCAGGATAGTCCCTTACATTTTTACAAGAACGGATTCATTAATCCGATACTACAACCATAAGACAATCCTCCAGATGTTTAGATCCCTTCGACAATACATCCTGGATACTAAAAAAATGGGGATTGGGGGCCTTCTTTTCTATAAGCGGTATTTACGCGGATTCTTCTCCCTTTTCCAGCCATCACTGGAAGAGATCAGATTGTTAGGAAAAGATGATTTCATACTGGGGACCGGTGTGGAAACATTCGAAGAAGAAAAGTTCTTCAAGGATGTTGTTTGCGTCACTGATTATCGTGGGGAACGGGAAGGCGGAAGAGGCAAGAATGCCGGCCGTCTTATTTGCCACAGAGGATTATAATTCTTTATTACTAATAAAGCACTTGACGCTATTTGACAATGCTCTGGATTTATCAATAATAATGGCTTAATCCCATACTTACCCTTATTTTACTTTGCCTTATTGGATAGATGACGAAAGGAATACTCAGTTTTTTTAAAAAAAAGAAACCAAAGTGGGCTTTAGTGCTTATGGGGGGCGGCTCAAGAGGGCTGGCACACATAGGGATTCTTAACGTTCTCCAAAAAAATGGGTTGACTCCAGATATTATCGTAGGGACATCCATGGGAGCTGTAATCGGGGGGCTTTTTGCATCTGGAATTTCGCCGACAAAATTGAAAGAGATAGCGAACGACTTTAATTTAAATAATTTTATCGAAAGGCCTAACCTGCCTATTTTATCAAAAAAAAGCCACATCAGTATTTTAGATTTCCTTATGCTCGAAAGTTACAAGAGCAAGCTTCTGAAGAAATTGGGACTCAATAGGGAAGATAAAATGGAAGCCTTTTTAAGAAGTTTAATAGGAGAAATTTGCATAGAAGAACTACCTGTGAAATTTGTTTGTAATGCAGTTGACTTAATATCAGGAAAGGAGATTATCTTCGAAAAAGGAAAACTCTATAAAGCTCTTCGGGCCACAATGTCTCTGCCAATCTTATTTGAGCCAACAAGTATTGATGATATGCTACTCCTGGACGGAGGAGTTCTCAATAATGCACCGGTGGGAATAGCAAGAAATCTGGATGCGCACAAGGTGATTCTTGTGGATGTACATAAAGATATAAAAGAAGTTCCAACAAAAGAAATAAAAAATACATTTCAGCTTCTTCACAGGATGGTGGAAACTATGGTGGCCTATACAACAGAAGAGAAGATAAAGAGTGCGGATCTTGTAATAAGAGTTGATTTAGAAATGGATGCACTTGATTACTCTGACTGTTTAAGGATAGTGGAAACAGGAGAGAATATTGCTAACGAAAATATCGCTAAAATCAAGAGCTTTGTTTCTTAAAATCAAAATATCAGGTATGGACTTAATAAATGGGTTTGATATAGCAAACCCCTGTTTTAGAGGAGTTTGATTCATATTGTGTAGGGGCTTGATTCATATTACGTAGGGGCTTGATTTATCAAGCCCACCGGTTGAATATAAAAAGGATTTGTAGGTGTTCGATTTATATTATGTAGGGGCTTGATTTATCAA
>CAYUXD010000376.1:0-2481 GCA_964448655.1 uncultured Eubacteriales bacterium | reverse complement strand
CGTCCATCCCCACAATGTCTTCCTGATCAAATTTTCCTACTGCTTCCAGCTTTAATAATAAAAAATGGGGACAGGCCCCATTTCTGCTGGAAACATTTCTGTTGAAGACGGAGAATTGCCTGTCAGATTAAATAAACAGGGACATTGAATAAATAGAGACAGTCCCCATTTCTGCTGAAAACGGGAACTGACCTGTCTAAGCCTCGTCGTGAGTGCTGAGGGTCATGACCCATTTGGCAAAGGATCTGGCGTCTTCTATGTCTCCCTCATTGGGATGAGTGGGGGCAGAGGCAGCCATTTCTGTCCAGGCTCTATGCTCTGGAGATTTGCTCAAAACTTCAAGGGCAGCCATGGAGACTTTCCCTCTGCAGGAAAAGGTGCCTAGAACTTTTGTTTGTGAAGCGATCGAGACTGCATGCTCAAAGGCTTCTCTTGCCAGACGGCCGCCTGGAAGTGAGCCATGGGTTGAAAAAAGAGCGATTTTTTTCCCCTGAGAGATTTTTCGCAGAAAGCTCTCGATTTTGAAGGGAACGCTGTGAGAATGGACAGGAAAACCTATGAAAATAAGGCTGTAGTCCTCTATCTCTTGAACTTCATCCACTGGCTCTATGGTTTTGTCGCCTTCAAGGCTCTCAAAGATTGCTTCGGCTATCTTTTTTGTGTTTCCAGTCTGGCTTAAGTAAGTGACCAGAATTTTCGTCATTCCTCAGACTCCTTTTTCAGACTTATTCCTGTTGGGGAAGCTTTATAAAGATTTTAGTCCCCTTGTTTTCTTCGCTCGATGCCTTAATGGATCCTCCATGGTCTTCTATGATCTTTTTGGCGATAGGTAGGCCAAGGCCTGTTCCGACGTCTTTTGTCGAGAAATCGGGATCAAAAATTCTATTAAGCATCTCCTTTTCCATGCCAATTCCTGTGTCTTTGATTTCGAACGTTATTCCTGCTTTTCCCTTGGATGCCTTGATTTCGACCTCGCCCTGGCCTCGGATGGCTTCAATGGCATTGGTGAGGATGTTTCTTAACACAATTTTTATTCTACCTTTATCTCCCATAAAATGAAAATCTCGGCCTTCGTATTTTTCTTTGAATTTGATTCTTTCTGAAAGCATTCTTTTATAAGGGGCAATCGTGTCTTGCATAAGTTCTTTCAGGTCGAAGGATTCTATTTGAAGAGATGTTTCTTTTGAAGTCTCCAAGAATTCCCCGGCAATTTTTCTCAGGTTTTCCACCTCGTTGATAATGTAAGAGGCTGATTCCTTCAAGGCCTTATCAAAGTCTTCCTTTTTATCATAATAGACTTTTAGTAAATGTTCTGCTGAGAGCTGAATCGGAGTCAGAGGATTTTTAATTTCATGAGCAACTTTTCGAGCCATTTCTGCCCAGGCTACTTTCTTACTCATGTCTGCCAAATCTTGCTGGTGTTTTTTCAGATTTTCAACCATTGCATTAAAGCCATCAATTAAAGTTTTCATCTCATCCTGAGGCTTATGGGGGATGGATATTTCAAGGTTTCCCAAGCTCACTTCTTTTGTCCCTTTCAGAAGCTTTTTTACGGGAGTTATGACCGTGCTTCCTATCCCGCGGGCAAAAATAAGGACAACGGCTATAAAAAAGACAGAAATAAAAAATAGAAATTCAATCAAATCTTCAGTGGCTTTTGATATTTCTTCCCGCTCTAAGGGAAAGGGAAGAGAGATGAGGAGGAGAGAGTTCCCAAGAAAATAGGGAGTCGTGATATTGTGGAAGGAATAATCACCTATTTTTTGAGTTTGGGTATAGAAAGGATTGTTCTCGTACTGAATTTTATAATAGATTTCACCATCGATAAGCTCAGGGAGAAGTCCATAATCAAAAAATTCTCGGCGGCTTGAAGAAATGAGCTTTCCGTCTTGGTATAGGTTCACATCGTTTGATATCGTGGAGCTTATCGATAGAACTACGTCTTCAGGAGGAAGAGTCAGTGAAACCATCTCCTCGCGCTGGAGGAGAAAAAATTCATCCACTAAACGCAGGGCAAAATTCGCCTGGGCTTCAGCTTTCTCTTTATACTGCTGGGTAAAGATTTGCCCGAAGAAACTTCTGCTGAAAAAAGTGAAAACTAGAAGGGGGATAAGGGCTATTGCAGCAAAAGAAATATAAACACGGTTCGAGAAAGACCAGAAGGGGTTTCTGATTTTTTTCCCTGAAACAATAGATACAAGAAACAGGAAAAGGAGAGAGAAGGCAAGATAGAAGAAGAGAAGCTTTATGAATTCCGAAGAATAATTGAAGAAATTTTTTTTCGGTATGAAAAGAGAGTATATTCTGTTGTCTTTCCTGAAATAGAAAGATTGAAATTTTCTCTTTTTGTCAGTAAAAAATGACCAGAGGGAGTCCTGGGAAGTTTCGATTTTTCCTAAGACAGCTGGAGCGATGCCTGAGGATATCTTGTTGGGATTGAAGAGTAATTTTCCCTCCGAATCAAAAATTGCAAAGCCAAAG
>CAYUXD010000375.1:1482-2486 GCA_964448655.1 uncultured Eubacteriales bacterium | reverse complement strand
AGCAGCGGTGAATTGTTTGGTAATTGAGCCAGTGCTGAACACAGTTTCAGATGTATTGGGAATATTCTCAGACCTGATTGCCATCCCATACCCCTTATTCAGAATGATCTTCCCATTTTTCGCCACCAGCAATGCTCCAGAAAATCCGAATGGAGTTATCTGTCTCAGGTATCTCTCTATTTTATTCCCCAGTTCTCCTTCAACGATCTCATTTTTCGATAAATTATTGGGGGATAGACCATTACCTGTTGAGATTGAGGTTACTAAGAAAATGAGGGATAACAGAAAAGAAAAAAACATCATCAAGGATTTAACATTCATCCTCCTGGGCATGCTTTTTACCTGATTTCTATGATTCTTTCTTCAATTTTGTAATCGAGTACTTTGTATTTACTCAACCATTCCATCAGAACGATGTCTAATAAAACGCCGGTATCCTTTGGGTCAGCCACAGAAAAACCCAAGTATTTTTCTTTTGCATGTCCAACCAGGTAATTATTACTGACAACAGTATATACTTTCCCCGGCCAGAGAACTTTGCCTTTTTTTACCAAAGCCTCCCCTTTGATTTCTATATAATCTATTCTTTCCCCATAAGGTCTGACTTCTTTAGGGTGATATTTGTACTTTATGCCTGAAACCTGCATTCTATCCCAGCCTCTTTCCACATCCGCCTCCAGAGCATCCTTAAGCTGCTGGCCCGTAAGCTTGAATACGACCAATGTGTTATGAAAAGGAGCAACATCAAACATATTAGATTTGGTTATCGGGCCGGCTTTAATATCTGCTCTGATTGCTCCAGTGTTGTGAAATCCGATTTGAGCTCCTGTCTTCCAGCGCATTACATCAGTTATCCAATTTCCAAGCGTACTTTCCACAAATTTATCTTCCCCTGGATAGTGCCTAACGGTCTGATCTACCTTGGCTTCTCCTATAACTTTAGCATATTCTTCCCCGACTAAGTCATCAACTTCTCTGACTAAAGCAGCAACTTGAGGCGCTGG
>CAYUXD010000375.1:580-1472 GCA_964448655.1 uncultured Eubacteriales bacterium | reverse complement strand
CCGCCAGATCAACCTTTCTTCATAGCCAATAACCTTATCTTTATCAACTTCCACTCTTAAATAACCCAGGGTTTCTTGATGTCCCTTTGTTGACTTGACCAATACTCCATCTACATCTTTAAATTTTCCGTCCTCAGCAGCGACCAAAACTATGTCAATTCCTGCTACATTTTTGGCTATATTTACTCCCTCATCAAACCAGCCATGAGCAATTACCACAATCAAATCTGTCTTTTTGTCCAGCACTGGGACATAAGAATTAAGGGTGGGGACAATCGGTAACACATCAAGACCTTCGACTATTTCTTTTTGGACTTCCGTCAGGAAATTCTCCTCCATAACTGCAATCACTCCCACTTTAATCCCCCCTACCTCAAAGATGTGGTATGGCTCTGCCGGAAAAAGCTTACCGCTTTTTTTATAGATAATGTTGGCCATTACTGTAGGAAACTTAGCCAACTTTGCCAGCGCCAAGGCATTGCGCTGTCCTCTGTCAAAATCATGATTGCCGTAGCCCCAAACATTGTAGCCTAATCTGTTAAGGAACTCCATCATTGCTCCGCCAGTCACGCCTTCATATTCAATTTCTGCGGCTAGTGTGCCGGTTAAAATATCGCCTGTTTCAATTAAAAATACGTTTTTCTCCCTGGCTCTGATCTCGTTTATATAATGACTGGCCGCCTCCATGCCGCCTATTAGTCTTTCTCCACCTTCCACCTTGGTCATGTAGGGTTTAAAGTTTCCGTGAGTGTCATTCGAGTGAACAAAGGTAATCGTCTCTGGAAACAACGGGCAAACAACGGCAAGTATCAAGCCTGAAACCAGAACCAGAAAGAAAGCCCTTTTCACCAGAAAATCCACCTTTTTTTGGCTCGCATTTTCTTACTCTTAA
>CAYUXD010000375.1:0-570 GCA_964448655.1 uncultured Eubacteriales bacterium | reverse complement strand
CTAAAAAAAGCTTATAGCACAACAAAAATTTGATGTCAAAAAATTAAAGACAAAAAGCCAGGATTTTCGCTAATTAAGGAATAATGGCGAAAACTCGAGTTGGCGCACCGGTTCCCTCTAAGAACTGCCTTTAGGATTGGGCAGATTCTGCCCGAAAAACAAGTGTAGAGACCTAAATCCTGAATAAATAACTAAGGATAAGAAATTAGCTTCTAAATTGTTTGAATCCCCCGCGTTTTTCAAACCGGGGCTCTCTTTTTTGCGCTTTATTAACCTTGAGCTTTCTGGATTTTAATTCATGACCATCCAATGACTCTATCGCTTTTTGGACTTGCTCATCATTCTCGAATTCTGCAAACCCAAATCCTTTGGATCTACCGGAAAATTTGTCTCTTATTATGTTTACGTCTTTTACCTCGAACCCCTTCTCCTTGAATATTTCTCTTAGCTCTTCTTCGGTTACACCATAGTCTATATTCCCAATATAAATCTTGTTTTCTTCTTCCATTATTACTCCCTTAAAAGATATTATCCATCAAATTAACCTTTCCTTCTTTTTTGCCTTTTTAC
>CAYUXD010000374.1:0-2494 GCA_964448655.1 uncultured Eubacteriales bacterium | reverse complement strand
ATCTTTCAAAGTGTTTTTTATTTCATTAATCTGGGGGGCTTTAGAACGGCAAATAGAGAAGATGTTTAATTATGGAGATAATGCGATTTCTTTGTTTCTAAGGATTATTCTTGACTCGAATGGGAGGTTTTTGGTCTGAAGAAATGCCGCTTTTATATGTATATCCCTTGAGTTTATCTTTGAATTCTTTTTTCATCTTCATCAAAATCTCTTGATCAAGGAAGAGGTCAAGGGCGGTTGTCGCCATTACTTTTGCGGCCAGGAACATTCTTTATACCCGATTGAATGCTTGGATGAGCTGACAACAGCCCAACTATGCCAAGGAATACCATAGGGAGCACAAGTTGTAGAGAGATGCAGAGTTGGAGTTATCCAGCTCACTTCGGCCACATCCGTTGAACCGCCATCAGAATCTTTGGTGTGGTCTTCTAATTCTTTTATCTCACAGATCATTCCTCTCTCTTCAATATCGGTCTCTTCCTGGATTCTTTTGGCAAAGGCTGTTTCTTCATCCCTGTATGTTACGGAGCCAATCATTTATTCATTGCATTTCACAACAGGAATCAGCTGCTAAATAAAGATTTTACCGGGTCGAATGAGGTTTAAATATTTCATTTTATTAGAATAAACCCTTCGGTATTCTCTTTGAAATCGGGGAAAACACAAATAGGAATTTTTCTCTTTTTTAAATTAAACATTTCAGTGCTTTCTTCCCCGGTCCTTTAGAGCGGCTCCAGGAAATCTTCCAACGACATGATAATAAGGCCCATGTCTTCAGTCAAGATTTTCAGGGTAGTCAAGGTAAAATAATGGCAATGAGAGGATTATTGATTATTTTGCAGCTAAATTGACATCTTTCACTTTAAAGGTGAAGATATAATTGTATGTCGCATCTTCTAGCTGAATTGGCAATAAAACCTGTATCGTTTTGTCAATATAGCTTGTTGCACTATTTAAAAGCTTTTGCGGATCTCCCCCCCCTTGCGAGTAGGGCAATAAAGGTTTTACAATCCAGCTCCCAGCCTGTAAAGGGCTTTCAATCCACTTGTCATAAGTGTAATTCGCATAGTCAGCAGGGTAAATAAAGTCTGTTATCATTCCCTTGCCTGCAATGACACTCGACCGTTGTGGATTATTCCTGTCTAAATATTTAACACCGGTATGCATTACCCTGTGTGATTTTCCTTTTTCACAGACATAGGCAGCTTCATTCCATATAATTTTCATTGAATGATCTGTTTTATTTTCGAGGAAAAATCTAAACTCCGAAGGAATGGGCAACCATAATATTTTTATCATCTCGTCTTCAAACTTGTACTTATAGTCTCCCTCCTCAGTTGTTGATATTTTATGTTCTCCGTACTGTTCGCTCGCTTCAGGTGGTCTTTCTACTTTTTCTAGAGCAATGTCATATTGTAAGTAGTGCTTAACAGATGTTGCACAACCAAAAAGAAAAATAAAAAATAAACCGAAAGAAAATACTTTAATCCTCATCAGCACTTTTTTTGCCTATAATTTGTTTCCTTTATACCATAATTCTTATAATTTTCAAATGTTTTTCCAATCACAAATAAAAAGGTCTTTTATATTCTCTTATATTCTCATTTGACATCATATTTTTCCAGTGCTATAAGTCTAAGAGTCAAAGCTTGGGTATAAAATGAGTTCAGCTTGGAGAAGAAAAGGGGACTGAAATGAAACTCAAAAGCATCTTCTTATTAACTTCGAAAAAGCTTCTATTGATACTTGTTTCCTGGGTGGTGGCTGTGCTTTTACACAATGTTGTTTATGGATTATTTAAAGATTTTTTTGATAGTCACGAAACAGATGAGCCATTTTTCTTCATTATTGCCATGATTGTGATTCCTCTTTATCTATTGATTTGTCTTGTATATACAGGAGTTTACTATTTTAGGATAAAACCACAGGAGAAATCCCATAAAATGATTTATTTAGCAACGGTCGTTTCTCTGCTTCCAGGTGTGGCTTCTCTGGCTATGGATCCCGACCTGTTGGGAATTATCATCTTGATTGTGCACGCTTTGTTGGTCTATATTGCCTGGAGAGCTCACATCACCGGAGGGATCGTCCTGATCGTCCTGGCGGCTACATGGCTGGGCCTTCTCATCTACAACGCAACACTCGGGCCCATTAAATTCTCCGACATCCTTCTCTGGATAATCTTCGCTGCCTGTCCCCTGGCTGGAGGGATTATGTTTATCCGTCTGGGAAAGCGCAAACGAGAGGCTCCGCTTTCCGCCGAATAGAGTTGGTGTCTAGTCTGCGTCGTCAAACGGATTTGGAAGAAACTGTCATTATTATCAAAGAAATTCCAAGTATATTTTGATAAGGAATAAAGTTATATAAATTACCTTTGATAAGATTTAAGATTATCAATATAAATGGTGTTTTATTTTGAAATCATTCTCCATATATAAAGGGGTGAGCGAGGGGTCTCGAACCCCCAACCTCTGGATCCACAGTCCAGTGCTCT
>CAYUXD010000373.1:0-2505 GCA_964448655.1 uncultured Eubacteriales bacterium | reverse complement strand
CTCGGCCGGGACCACGCCGAAACGCGCCGCACCGTTCCCCGCAAACAGGGCAACGTCGGGCTTGAAGTTCTCGCGAAGGGAGAGGCGAAACGACAGATCGACGTCCCCGATCATTGTCTCCGAGATCAATTCTCTCACTGTTTTTTCCACCGAATAACTCAGAGCAGATGTATCGATCAAGAACTCTGTCTCCCCTTCCACTTTTATTATGCTGGTCTTGAACTGATATTCACCTTTCAAATCAGGAAGTTCTACTTCATATCTCAAGTTTTTGGAGCTTGATGGCTCCATTGTGAATGTCCAGCTCAGAGAATCTTTCTCATCGGGCTCTGGTTCTGCGGAGATGAGCTTTACTTCATGAGGTATCTCCTCTTCTATTTTGAGCTGCGCGGCTGAGGAGGCCGGGTTTTGGAATGTAAGCTCGACCGGCACAAGCCTTGATATGATTGCATCTTTCTCCTCCTGAGGCTTAAGATAATTGAAAGAATTAAGGAGTATCTGCATTAAAGCCTCATGAGCCGGCTCCCCGGGTAAAGCCGCCAGCACAAATCCCGATGCAACAGCCCGGCCCTCTCCGTAATGATACAGAGTCATTGCTGGTTTTTTGCCTTTGTCTATATTCCCGACTATGATGAGCTCTTCTGCTTTAGGCTGCAGCTCTACAAAAGAGCTTTCCAGGGTGAACTCGCCCTCTGCGCTAACCGGTGTGGCATAGGTCTCGACCGTCTTCTTCTTTTCTTTTGGCTCTTTCTTGCCTTTTACTTCTATTCCAAAAACCTCTTTTATAAAATCTTTTTTCCATGAATCAGAGTCCGTGAGAATCCCTATTACTCCCTCTCCCCGCCACACTCTCTCTTTTATCTCTTCCTCTATATGAGATAATTCTTTGGAATCATCGAGAAGCATGATGATATTGTATGTTCCCGAACGAAGCTCTCTTACCTGGTCGTCCGCCTTTGTCTCTATCTTATAGTATATGCCAGCCTCTTCCAATGCCTGTTCTATAAGGAACAGCTGCGCATAGTATATCCAGTCTTTCCCTTTTTTACCCTTTGGCTCATCTCCCTTGCCAGGCTTCTTCTCCTTGAGACCGGTCAAGATCAGGACTCTCGGAGCCAGGCTTTCCTCCTTGGTGTATTCAATCTGAACTTTTGCTTCAAGTTCCTGTTCATCCAGAATCTCTTCATCAAATAAAAGCTTCACAGTGTAAAATCCTTCTGCCAGGTTCAATGTCATCTGTTCCGGAATCTTTTTACTCTCTTCAATGTCTAAATCAAACTCTATCTGTCTTTCAAACACCTTCTCTGGGGTATCTTTTTTCTCTATTTCTAATTTCAGGCTCCCTCCTTCTATTTTCACATTTCCTCTGTTTTGAAGGTCAACGGAGACGAGAACATCCTCTTCTTGATTGGAATTTATTACGCAAGGCACCAGGGCAAACGTACCAGCCACGCTCTCTGTTTTTAAAACCATAAATATAGCCTCATCAAAGAGTTTTACTTCATCAAAAGTCAATATCTGAGTGATCCTGTATTCCCCTTCCGGGTTTGGTCCCAGATTGAAATTATAGAGCTTTGACAGGGCCGGCGGAGCAGATTGCCCCGCTATAGATATATCCTCACTACTATTCCAGACAACTGTCATCGAGGAGAGATTGATTATTATGAGCTCAAGCGTTCCCAAAATAGTTGTGTTTTTGTTGTTGATTATATGAGTTGTAATATACATATCCTCGTAGGCAGAGTAAGCAGGCTTATCCAATCTGAGTTCATGGAATATCTCAGGAATATTTAAGCTTAAAGAAGCTTCGTTATTTTCTTCATTAAATTCTTTAACAGAATTTGCGCTGTCAACCACTGCATAGATGACATTATTCCCACTTTTTCCCTGGCCGCTCCACTGAATTTCAACACCTGATGATTCTCCAGCATCTAATCCCCCTATCCCTTTATCTGCGATTAATATCCCTCCTTCATCCGGGTCACCCTCATAAAAAGAGATCGAAGTGGCAGAAGAATTCTCCAGTCCCTGATTCGTAGCTTCTGCCCTTATGGTGTAAGTAAGCGCCTCACTCTCATACGTTAATCCGGTCAAGGCTAAATCAGGCAAAGAGCTCCCATAATTAAATGAAGTATCTTTTCTACTAAGGAGTCCGTCTTTTTGTAGTTCGGCTCGCAGACCTAATGTGCCTGGATCGAGCAGTGAGGATTGAAGGACTATCTCCTCGGTTGTCACCCCGCTCAGAGCAACTGTCATTGTTTTTATCCGTTCATCATCAATAAATAAGGCAAGCGGTGCTTCTCCGTCACCGAATAAGCTAACGAATGTTTTCACCTCTTCTGTTGCCAGAGGATAATCTCTCTTTTCAGTGCTTACCCCCAGCACAACTCCGCCGCCGCAGTCAAAGGCTTCTGAACCGGAAACAATGAGTTTGTCATCAGAAGTGTAGAGCGCATAAACAAGTCTGTGCATGCCCGCATAGGATGAATCAAAGGACGCGCTTTG
>CAYUXD010000372.1:0-2505 GCA_964448655.1 uncultured Eubacteriales bacterium | reverse complement strand
CACATCCTTTAATTTAATCGGGTTTTCCCCCGAGTAAGCGATTATGGTCTGCCCTAGCTCCCTGGTTCCCCTTAATGAGTTGGATATTTTAAATGTATATTCCTGGCTTCCTCTCTTTATCTTGCCGACCGGAAAGGTTTGATTGGTTCTCATTAAAGCACTATAAATCTGGTAAGGAGATAAATTCAGAGCCTTAAGCCTTTCTCTATCCAGAATGATTTTAATCTCAGGATCAGATCCTCCCCTGACCTCAACTCCGGCCACGCCTTTTATAGAACCAATCCCAAACTCTATCCTTTCCTTGACGAGTTCCCTCAGTTTATAGAGGGGGTAATCCCCTGAAATAGAGTATTTGAGAAAATCTTCAGTCCGGAAATCTTCAGGAACATAGGGTATAACCTGGGGCGGTCTTGCTCCATAGGGAAGTTCATCTTTTATCCTGGCGATTTCCTCTCGAAGGGCAAGGGTGGCAAATTCCATGTTGGTTTTGGCATCAAACTCCATTGTGATCTGTGAACGGCCAATTCTAGAAGTGGAGTTGATTTTTGTCACTCCTTTAATCCCGGAGGCAATCTCTTCCAGTGGAGAGGTAACTTGAGTCTGAATGATCTCAGGGGGAACGTCACTCCAAGATGTATCTATGGTTAATCTTGGATACTCTTCCTTTGGGGCTAACTCAAAAGGTATATTGAGGAAAGAATAGATCCCCAGGAAAAAGACTGCCAGAAATATCATGGCTGTGGCTATCGGGCGCTCAACAAATATCTTCATTTTTTAGATCGAGATTTCCTTTTCTCGGCAAGTTCATAGGCTATCGGAATAAGTATTAACGTCAAAAAAGTGGCCAGGGTAAGCCCGCCTATAACAGAGATGGCTAAAGGCTGCTGAAGCTCCGCGCCTCTTCCCAGCCCCAGAGACATGGGAAAAAGGCCAAAGACGGTCGTAACTGTTGTCATCAGTATGGGTCTAAGCCTTACCCGGCTCGCCTCCATGATTGCTTCCCTGGATGTCAATCCTTTCTTCCTGAGCTGGTTTGTATAATCTATTTTCACGATAGCATCGTTGACCACTATCCCGGCCAAGACGACCATTCCAATCACAGAAATAACGTTTAGAGTTTGACCTGTTAAAAATAAAGCCCAGACAGCACCTGTAATGCCCATGGGCAGAGTGAATAAAATCAAGAAAGGATGAAGCAGGGATTCAAACTGAGCGGCCATGATCATATAAACCAAAAGCACTGCCAGGGAGAAAGCAAAAATGAGGCTTCTAAAGGATCGGCTCATCTCTTCCTGCTCCCCGCTGAAGACAACCCTGTAACCAAAAGGTAAGGAAAGTTCATCGATTTTAGCCTGAATCTTAGGGACAACCTGGCTTATCTTTGCTCCGCGGAGATTGGCTGTTACTAAAACTTCCCTTTGTTGATTCTCTCTCCGGACTTCCTTAGGACCCGTGGCCATCTCATAAGAAACCAGCTCTCTCAAAGGAATAAGGGACCCCCTGTATTGAATCTGCTCATCCAGAAGAGACTCGATGTTTTCCCTTGTTGCTTCTTCCATCCGAACCAAAATGTCGTACTTCTTTTCCAATTCTCTAAATTGAGTAGCCACTTTACCCCGGACAGCATCGACCAGAAACCCGCCTATAGCCTGGGGAGTAATGTTATACTTTTCCAGCGCATCTTTCTTTATCGTTATTAAAAATTCAGGCTTTCCTTGCCCGATATTTGTGTTCAGGTCAGCAATCCCCTTGATATCCTTTAATTTCTCTACCAGCTCCTCAGCTATATTTGTTATCCTGATGAGATCCTCTCCTTTTACTTTAAGACCAACTTCGGCTGTGGAAAAGGCCAGGAACTGGGCAAGAGTGGACTGTTCTTTAACAATCGAATATTCGAGACCCGGAAACTCATCGAGTCTTGCTCTTAGAGCCTCGATCGTTTTTTCCACTTGTGATGATTCCTTAATTTCAACATGAATTTGAGCTGAATTCAGGGAAATATCGGGGTTTAAGCCCTCCATGCCGCTGACAATACCTATTTGCGAAAAGCTTTCTGTGACAGATTCATTTTTCCCCAGCCATTGCTCGAGTGAAGAAACAACACCCACAGTTTGCTCCAGAGAGTAATCAACCGGCGTTTTCAGATTCAATTCAAAGGAATATGCCTCGGGCTTGGGCATCAGCTCTCGCGGGATTTGGGTAGCAAGAAAAAAAGTCAGGATCAAGAAAGCAAGAGAAACACCAAGCACCTTTCCTTTATTATCCAAACACCAGGGGAGAAATTGGTGGTAGCGAGAAGCAAATTTTTGGTAGACAAAATTAAATCCTTTAAAAATAACCCTGAAGACAAGCTTAAAGGGAAGGCTGAGGTAGTGGAAAACCAGAAGCAAGAGCTGAAGGAGAAAGCTCGATACGAAATTTAAAACCAGGTAGATACCCTTGAACACATAATAAAAAAGCCACTTAATTCCTTGGTATGGAAAGAATAAATACCTCCATTTTGAT
>CAYUXD010000371.1:2119-2537 GCA_964448655.1 uncultured Eubacteriales bacterium | reverse complement strand
GCAGTCGTTGATCAGGGAAGGCTTTTTGTGGTCAACTCCGCTAATAGAAGCGCCACCACAGTTACGCGTTTGGGTGGTGGCTATCCACCGGATTTCACAATTCCAACCAAGTGGGGGGGACAAAAATTCCGCATGGGAGACCGCTGGTCAAATCCTCTTGACCAATGGCCCGATCCTGAAGCCTATATTCATTATCCCAGCCGACAGGAACTGGCTTATGTCGATATCCGGAATCTAAACAGGACATGGCCGGGCCGGGCCAAAGGCACTCTTACGGAAAAAACCTGCTATGCCCTGACCCAACTCATCCGAAAAGAACAGGTGGATATCGTCATCGATCTCCACGAGGCAGAGCTGCAGTATCCAGTTATAAGCACTATAGTTGCTCACGAGAAAGGGCAGGACCTGGCTGCCCTGG
>CAYUXD010000371.1:0-2109 GCA_964448655.1 uncultured Eubacteriales bacterium | reverse complement strand
CTTCCATGATGATATCAGGCACAGAAGGATTCAGCATCGGGATGGAGTACTCTCCCCCAGCCTTGCATGGCTTATCTCACCGTGAAATCGGCGACCACACCCAGGCTATATCTCTTCTTCTGGAAGCTCCTGAGCCCTTTTTGGATGCAACTCGAGGACGAACGGATAGAGATCTACTTCTTGAAGGAAAAGATGAATTTGTGGTCAAGGCAGGGAAACACGGCCTGCTTTTTGAGAAAATGGACGAGAATGGATGGCCTATTGATGTGCGGGTTGGTCGGCATTGTTCAACCATACTTCAGATATTAGAGCTCTGGTCTGAAGAGAATCCCGAAAAATCTGTGATGGTAAAAGGGGTGCCTCGCTATGCTGAGGTCATCGAAAAAGGAATTGGCGATTTCCTTCACGATCCAGCCAAGGCTGACCCTAAGAAAATCTACTATGAATAATATGTGGGTTCAAGGTTTATTTTACGGAATGCCATAAGGGCGAAAGGTAGCATCACGGAAAAAAGAGGAAAAAAAGGGAGGAAAAAAAGGGGACAGGCTACTTTTATGTAGGTTTAGGCCTTATCCTACGGAATGCCGTAAGGGAGAGAAGCAGGAAAATATCTTTTCCCAATCGCAAGACCTGACCCCGGGCGACTCAGAAAAAGTAGCCTGTCCCCTTTTTTATTTGCTTTTTTATTTGCAGTCGATGTCTTCATCATGGATAATAAAGAAAAAAAAGAAATAAAATAAAAAATGAAAAGGAGATAAAAAGTGAAACACAAAGGAATATTACTTGTGGTTTTCATCCTTTTTCTTTTCTTCTTTTCGGTGCTTATCCCGTCGGGAAAAAACAGCACTCTGGAACAGGAAGATGATTCTTGGCTTGAATTCGATAACTGCACTTCTATTGTTGTCTCCAAAAAAGCCTCTGCTGATGGCTCAGCTATGACAACCCACGCCTGCGACGGTGGCTGGGAGTTCCGGCTCAAAGTGGTTCCGGGAAAAAGCTCCAAGCCAGGAGAAATGCGCCCTGTCTACATAGGAGGCGGACGAGGGGCTGAAAGTAGACAGGCGATTAGAGTCGGCGAAATTCCTGAAGTCGAGCAGACTTTCAGCCGTTTTGATGCTGCCTATCCCTTCCTGAACGAAAAACAACTGGGTATCGGCGAAACAACTTTTGGAGGAAGGAGAGAGCTTTACAATCCCGAAGGAAAACTCGACATCATGGCCTTACAAAGAATCGTCCTTGAACGGACTTCCACTGCGCGGGAAGCGATAAAAATGATAGGCGAACTCGTTAAAAAGTACGGCTACGGTGATCATGGGGAGTGTCTGACTTTTATCGACACCAAAGAAGCCTGGCTTTTTGAGATCATGGGCGCTGGGCCTTTGGAGATTGGAGCTGTCTGGGCAGCCAGGAGGATTCCCGAAGGTGAGGTTTCTGTGAGTGTCAACCGCAGCCGGATTGGTGAAATCAACATCAAGGACGAAGATAATTTCATGGCTTCTGAGAATGTCTTCACCCTGGGAGAAGAAATGGGATGGTATGACCCGAAATCGGGCAAGCCTTTTAAATTCTACGAAGTCTACGCGCCAAACGACTCTATCGGCTCCAGAAGAAGGGAATGGCGGGTCTTCAGCACACTTGCTCCAGGATTGAAGCTTGAACCCTGGGCTGTGAGATACCCCTTCTCCGTGAAGCCGGAGAAAAAAGTCTCTATCCAGACTCTGATGGCTCTCCATAGAGACTTCTACAAGGGAACAGAATTTGACTTGAGTGGAGGCCTGGCAGCGGGTCCCTTTAATAATCCCAACCGTTTTTCCACACCAACCAGACCTCCCGAAGGTTATGTGGGCTGGGAACGGTCTATTTCCATCTTCCGCTGCTCTTACTGTATCGTTTTGCAGGTCAGAGACTGGCTTCCTGACTGGATAGGAGGCCTTGCCTGGTTTGCTGAAGACGACCCAAAAACAAGCTGTTTTGTTCCCTTTTATAGCGGTATCACCACCGTCCCTGAATGCTATCAGACCGGAAGAAGGGACGTGTTCGATAGAAAATCTGCCTGGTGGGCTTTCGATTTTGTTTCCAACTGGTCCAACTTAAGATTTTCTCAGATGA
>CAYUXD010000370.1:0-2540 GCA_964448655.1 uncultured Eubacteriales bacterium | reverse complement strand
AAGCAAAAGACCTTGTTGTCTGTCCTGGTTTTATAGATGCTCACGAGCATACAGATGTCGGGCTGATGGTCAATCCTAAGGCAGAAAGTTCAATCCGCCAGGGCATAACAACCCTGGTCAGCGGAAATTGTGGCAGCTCGCCTTTTCCTGTAGCTGAGGAAACTTATGAAGAAGACAGGGAGAATTTAAAAGAACTTTTCCAGCTTGATTTGACATGGAGAGATATTAATGGTTTTTTCTCAAGACTCGAAGAAAAGGGAATCGCTCTGAATTATTCCACTTTGGTCGGGCACGGTGCAATCAGGGGAGCTGGGATGGGATTTAATGACCGTCCGCCAAGCCAGGAAGAACTCGAAGCGATGAAGAAGATGGTGGCCGAAAACATAGAGGCTGGAGCAATAGGATTATCCACTGGGCTTGAGTATGCACCAGGAAGTTATGCCAAAGCTGATGAGATTATCGAATTATGCATGGTTGTCGCCCAAAATGGTGGAGTTTATGCCACTCATATGCGAGATGAAGGAGACGAGTTGCTTGAATCCCTTGATGAGACTATCGATGTCGCCCGCAAAACTGGTGTAAGTGTCGAGGTGTCTCATCTTAAAATTGCTTATCCTCGTAATTGGCATAAGATCGATGCAGCATTAGCTAAGGTTGAAGAAGCAAAGAAAAATGGAATTTCGATATTCTGTGATAGATATCCTTATATAGCTGGGTCAACTGGGCTCAGCTTTTATTTTCCTCTTTGGGCAAGGGAGGGAACAACTGATGAGTTTTTGGCTAAGTTAAAAGATCCTGCTCTCGAAAGCCGCCTCCGGGCTCATCACGCCGAGCAGGAAAAGAAACTAGGCTCCTGGGACAAAGTCGTCATTTCATCTGTAGTGACCGAGAAAAACAAAACATTTGAGGGCAAGAGTGTTCTGGCAGGAGCTAAAGAGACAGAAAAAAGTCCTTATGATTTTATGAAAGATCTCCTGATAGAAGAAAAAAGCCGGGTTGGCATGGTCATCTTCATAATGAAAGAAGAGAATTTAAAGAGAATTCTGGCACATCCGCTTGTGGGAGTCGGAACAGATGGCTCGGCGGTTGCTCCCTACGGCCTCTTGCATAGAGGAAAGCCACATCCACGGCATTATGGAACTTTTCCGAGGGTGTTGGGAAAGTACATTCGAGAAGAAAAAATTGTTCCTATGCCTGAAATGCTTAAAAAAATGACCTCTATACCTGCTCAAAAATTTGGCTTTGGGAAGAGAGGAACTCTGAAGAGCGGATATTTTGCTGATATCGTCATTTTTGATCCAGATAAAGTTATTGATAAAGCTACTTGGACAGATCCTCATCAATATCCAGAGGGAATTGAGTATGTTCTCGTCAATGGAACGGTCGTTATCAAAAAAGGTGAACATACTGGAGATTTACCTGGAAAAATCTTGAGAAAAGAGAAAGTTTGATACTCTAGATTCCATTCCAAGGATCATTTATTTCTATCGGCGGATGCAAGGTCCGCTTTTTCCCCATGCGGAATGGCCAGAAAAATTTAACATGCTAGTAGCTGGTTTATTGGAGTCGTAACACGATGAAGAAAGCCCTCTTACTTTTTTCACTTTTTATTTATCTGAACCCGATTTATCTTTTTTCTCTGCATGAAGAGCAGCTATTGACTCCATCTGGAGTGACTGTAGATCTTATCTGCAGAGCTTTCGAACCGGGTGAAATCATTGTTGTGGCCATAAAAGATGATTCGAGTGTAAAAGACGCTTGGGTTCGATTCTTAGAAAGAAGATATCCTATGGGAAAAAGCGAAACTAGCCCTGGGCTTTTGGCTTTCATGGGCCTTGACCTTGGCCTTGAACCGGGCTCTTATGAGATGGAAATTTTCATAGATAAAGTACTTGGCGAAAGGGAGTATATAAAAAAGCAAATTTCTGTTCTTGCCAAGGAATTTCCTTTAAAGAAATTGTGGGTAGACGAGAAATTTGTAACTCCTCCACCAGAATTCCATGAGAGAATAAGGAGGGAAGGAGAAATCCTTAAAGTTATCTATGAAATAACCACTGATCAATGGCTTGGTAAGGGTTTTTTTATTCTTCCCTCTTCAGGAAAAGCGATGCCCAATTTTGGCGAGAGGAGAATCTTTAACAACAAGCCTCGTTCTTCACACAAGGGAATTGACATCAAAGTTCCCTATGGAACACCCGTCAAAGCCTCGAATTCAGGAAGAGTCGTGCTGGCGAGCGATCTCTACTTTGCCGGAAAAACAGTCATTATCGACCATGGAATGAGTGTCTTTACTATGTACTGCCATTTTTCAAAAATCAGGGTAAAGAGAGGGAAGCTGGTCAAGAAGGGAGAAATTATCGGAGAGATAGGAGCCACGGGCAGAGTGACAGGGCCACACCTTCACTGGGGAGTTAAAGTGTCTGGAATTAGTGTAGACCCTTTTTCTATCTTGAGTCTCACTTTTGAATAAAATCTAATTAAAATCGGGGCCAGGCCCCATTTACTATTTATTTATTTCAAGTACTTTTCGAGCCATTCGT
>CAYUXD010000369.1:0-2552 GCA_964448655.1 uncultured Eubacteriales bacterium | reverse complement strand
CGTAAACTGAAAGATCCGGAGGTGACTCTGGTCTTTGTGGATACAAAAACAATAAAAAGACTAAACAACAAGTTCCTGAAAAAAAACGCATCGACTGATGTTCTAAGCTTTCCACTTGGGGAAAAAAGTGCTGACGGAAAATTCTATCTTGGCGACATTGTTATATCTGTTCCCCAGGCTTTCAAGCAATGTTTCTCGCAAAAACACGGCCTGGAAAGAGAGCTGGAGTTTTTAACCATCCATGGCTTTCTTCATCTTATCGGATTCGATCACTCTGAGGGATTTGAAAAAGAGGAAAAGAAAATCCACAGGCTAGTATTAGAAGGATAAAATGGAAATAGAATTTTTAAAATGGGTAGGCTTCTTTTTTAGCTTTTTGGCTGCATTTCTCTTTTCTCTCTTTCACCTTTCTTTAGGTTCTTTTTCAAAAATTTCTCTCAGCCGATTCCTTGAAGATGAAGAAAAACAGTACCGCCTCAAAATCCTCGATATCTATGATGAGATTAAAATAGCAGTCGAGTTTATGAGAATTCTTTTCATCGTCGCTTTTCTAATTTACCTTTATGTGATCTTTCCTCATTTAATGTTCTGGCCGCTTTGGCTGTTTTTAATTTCTCTGGCTATTTACTTCGTTTTCTTTGATCTTTTTCCCCGTCTTCTTAACTCTTTAAACACAAAGAAAATCCTTGGCTTTTTCCTCCCTTCTTATAGACTCGTCTATTTTATTGCATCTCCTATCTTGCTCATAAAAAAAATAAAGCCTTCAGATGAGGAGAAGGATGAATTGCGTGAGGCTTCGGATGAAGAGATTCAGGCATTTATCGATGAAGCCAAAGAGGAAGGCATCATCGAGAAAGAAGAAGGTGTGCTCCTCAAAAGTGTGGTTGAATTTGGCGATACTGTCGTCAGGGAAATCATGACCCCCCGGGTGGATATTGCCTGCATACGTAAAGATTCAAGCATACAAAAGCTCAGAGATTTGGTTATACAGGTGAAGCATTCTCGCATCCCTGTCTACAAGGATAAGATAGACAACGTTGAAGGAATTGTGATTGCCAAAGATCTACTCGAATATGCAGATGATAAACTCAAGAACAGCCCCATCGAACCGCTCGTAAGGCCGGTTTATTTTGTTCCTGAATCCATGAAGGTGGCAGAGCTCCTGAAGGAATTCCAAAGAAGAAAACAAAAATTGGCCGTAGTCGTTGACGAGCACGGAGGTGTGTCAGGTCTGGTTACCATGGAAGATCTTGTCGAAGAGATTGTTGGAGAAATCCGGGATGAATACGATATGGATAAAGCCCGGATTGTAGAAAAAGGACCTTTCGATTATGTTGTCTCAGGGAATGCCGAAGTTGAAGAAATCGAGGAGCTATTTGATTTAGAATTTGCCGAAGAGAATTATATCACTGTTGGAGGATTGATTACACATCATCTAGGAAGACTGCCGCAGCAGGGCGAGCAATTACAGATTAAAGATTTATCCCTTGAAGTTCTTGAAGTGGACCAGAAAAGGATAAAAAAACTGAGAATAAAAAAGCAACCCGATTAGTTACTTGTAGGGGTTTGATTCATATTGTGTAGGGGCTTGATTTATCAAGCCCGCACTTATTGAGACAAAAAGGTAAAAACAAAAAAGATAGCGCTAAACAAATGTCAAAAATGAAGGTCGGCTACGTGGCTATAATCGGTCGCCCTAACGTGGGTAAATCCACCCTTCTCAATAAAATGTTGGGGCAAAAAGTAGCTATCATCTCCGATAAACCCCAGACAACAAGAATCAGCATCCTCGGCATCAAGACGACTCAAAAAGGACAGATTATCTTTGTCGACAATCCCGGCATCCATAAGCCTTTGCATAATCTGAATAAGAGAATGATGAACTTTGTCTATTCTGCTCTGGAGACTTCTAACCTTATAAATTTGCTTATCGATGCCACCCTGAAGTTTGGCCACGGAGACGAGTTCGTCATAGAAACATTGAAAAATATTACCACCCCTATATTTCTCCTGATTAATAAGGTAGATATCGTTAAAAAGGAAAAAATCCTTCTCCTCATCGACAAATACAAAGACCTGCTGAATTTTAAGGAAATCATTCCCATTTCTGCACTCAAGGGAACTAATCTTGATGTCCTCGAGGATTTAATCTACGATAATTTGCCTGAAGCTCAAAAAATTTATTCCGATGACGAAATATCAGATCAATCTCAGAGATTTCTTCAATCAGAAATTATTCGAGAAAAAGTTCTGAGCCATGTCGAACAAGAACTTCCCTTTGTGACAGCTGTCTACATAGACAAGTTAGAAGATGAGGTGAAAGATTCCTCTCCTAATGCCCTCTCTGAGAAGAAAAAACAGGTAAAATACATCAAGGCCACTATCTTTGTCGAGAAAGAGTCTCATCGGAGAATCGTCATCGGCAAACATGGACGGCTGATAAAGACAATCGGCACCCAAGCCCGCCAGGAACTGGAGCACATTCTTGGTACACGTGTTTATCTTGATTTGTGGGTAAAGGTCAAGGAAAAATGGCGCGATTCGCCAGATGT
>CAYUXD010000368.1:0-2563 GCA_964448655.1 uncultured Eubacteriales bacterium | reverse complement strand
ACGGGAGTATTTCTCTGGAGGGCTTTCTCTGTAGATTTCAAAGAAAACTTCTTTCAGACACTTTTCCAGAGCCGGTTCTTCCCGGTTAAAGAAAAAAACGCAAGCACTTTCAGGAATTTTTCTCATTTCTTTTTCAGCTAAATCCCAGACATGACCTATATGGTACTTTGCTATCTTTTTCATTTCCAAAGGTTTTGTTTTTTCCCTGTCATTAAAAGTCAGAGTGAACATTATATGACAACTTCTGCATTCGCTGAGGAATTGGAGGACCTTTCTGATGAAATCTACGAGTAAGTCCAGGGAATGATTGCGAAGATAGAAATAAGGTTTATTTTTTGGGACTGCTTCTCCTTTTTGCGAGTGCTTGAACAGAGACCAGATATAAGACCATTTTACTTCTTGCTCTTGGTCGATACCCAGCAATTTCTTTTTAAGACTCGAGAACTTATCCTTGAGCTTTATCCAGTCGCCTGCTTCAAGGAGGATAACCGAGCGGCAGTAATATGGATTTTTTAAGATGAATTTATCTGTTCTTTCCTTTTTATATTTTCCTGACTCATCCGAGAAAGCAAAAAAAACTGGCATAGAGGATTAGTTTCCTTTCAAGTCTTTTTTTTCTTCTTTTTTTCTTTGGATTTCCTTTTTTATTGCAGGATGGAGCATGAAAAAGTACCAAAAGCCCAAAAGAGCAATAAGAATGATGAATCTGGAAACGTTTCCTTGGATGAGAGAGTAGAGAGCATAAACAAGAATAGCAAGGAGAGCAAAGAGGTGAAAAAAGGAAAATATCCAGTCGGACATTGCAGTCAACAGGAGTTCGGAACTCCCCCGACGACGGAATTATAAATCAAGCAACTAATCGTTTTCCACCCGGCGGATGGAGATGATGGTTATGGTTTCCCTCGGAACATTCTCCCGGCCGCTTCTTGTCATTATTTTAACCTCAGCTATGGCATCAACGACGTCCATACCCTTGATGACTTTTCCGAAGACAGCATACCCATATCCTTCGGGAGTATTGTCTCTGTGATCCAGGCCAGGATTGTCCACATGATTTATAAAGAACTGGCAAGTGGCACTGTCTTTGTCAGGCATCCGAGCCATGGCGATCGTTCCTCTTTTATTTTTTAGCTTATTCGCAGCTTCGTTCTTAACGGCAGGCTTGACCGGTTTTGATTTAAAATCCGGGGTCAATCCGCCACCCTG
Organism: uncultured Eubacteriales bacterium; assembly: GCA_964448655.1. Lineage (GTDB taxonomy): Bacteria > Acidobacteriota > Aminicenantia > Aminicenantales > Aminicenantaceae > SOIV01. The sequence goes on along the minus strand of CAYUXD010000368.1, from coordinate 1,357 downwards.
AATCATGAATCCTTTCATCACCCGGTGAAATATTGTTCCATCGTAGAATTTCTCGTCCACGTAGGAGAAAAAATTCTTGACGGTAATTGGTGCTTTATCTGGATAGAGTTCGATGGTCATGTCTCCCATGCTTGTTTTCATGATTACTTTTGGACTGGTCTTGTCAGCCTGGGCTGTTGTTGCAAAGGCCATGAGCACCCCCAGTATTGAAATGATCAAAAAAAGCTTTTTCAACATGAGATCCTCCTTAATGATGTTTTGCGGAAATGGCTAAATCAAGATATCATAAAAAAAGGGGACAGGCTACTTTTTATTTTGTTATATCATTATTCTTGTTTTGTTTTTTCACCTGGATCTTTTGACCATGAAGGCCAATAATCACCAGCCGGGTGAATAGTCAGGCGCCGCTGATTACTGCCGTCCCTATCCATGATATAAATTTCGTAATTGCCGTCGCGATTAGTTTGGAAGACGATCTGCTCCCCGTCAGGCGACCAGTATCCATTCTCGTCGACTCCTTCTTGCCTTGTTATTCTTCTCTCGTTGCTGCCGTCAGCGTTCATTACATAAACATCTTTGCCGCCGTAGCGATGCGAAAGAAAAACGATTTGCTTTCCATCGGGCGACCATCTTGGAAATACATCCAGGAAAGAATTATTCGTGAGGCGTCGCTGTCCGCTGCCATCTGCGTTCATGATATAAATTTCCCTGTTGCCATCCCGGTCAGAACAAAAGACAATATATTTTCCGTCAGGTGACCAGTCTGGTGTTACATCCAAAGCAGGATCCTCCGTAAGCCGTCGTAGGTTACTTCCGTTGGCCTCCATCACATAAATGTCTTTGTTCTCGGGGCGATGTGCTTTAAAGACAATCTGCGTTCCATCAGGTGACCAGGAAGGTTGATGTTCAGGAAAAGGTGTGAATGTCAGACGAGTCTGATTGCTTCCGTCTGCATTCATAACATATATTTCTTCATTCCCATCCCGCTCAGATAAAAAAGCTATTTTCTTGCCATCAGGCGACCAAGCAGGGCAAAGATTATTTGCTTCACCGTGCGTTAATCGCCGCAGATTGGTGCCATCAGCATCCATTACATAAATTTCGTCGTGTCCGTCCCGCGTGGAATAAAAGGCAATCAGCCCCTTGCTTTGCTCAGCATAGCTGTTACCTACAAAGATAGATACCAAAATAAATACAAAACTAAAAAACTTTCGCATTATTCCTCCTGTATAATATACCACGTTCCACTAAAAGTGTTGCCTAAGAATTTCCTTTTGCTGGTCTTCACAAACTTCCCATACGTATGTCGAATTTCCACTTGTTAACATCCCCGAACAAACATATCACTTCTTAAAAG
>CAYUXD010000367.1:0-2566 GCA_964448655.1 uncultured Eubacteriales bacterium | reverse complement strand
GATGATGTCCGCCCGTATCTGAAAAAAGGACGAGTCTTCATCTGCCCGGTGAGGCTCGGTGGAGGATTCAGAGGCAAAATACTGGAGGCCATGGCCATAGGCACTCCAGTAGTCTCAACATCCTTGGGTGCAGAGGGTGTTCCTGCTGTTCAAAGGGAAAACATCATTGCAGCTGATAATCCAGAGGAATTTACTCAAGGTATTCTTGACTTGATGAACGACGATAAATTGTTCGAGCGAATAAGGAGGAAGGCCCGCAAGCTCGTCGAAGAAAAGTTCGCCTGGGAAAAAGGAGTAGAGATTATGGAGAGAGTGTTAGAAGAAATGATGGGAAAAAACCCCTCTTCTAAAAACTAGCCTTGGAGCGGTAAAAATGAAAGCCACCATGATTATTCCGAGTGATTGGGGACGGAAAAAGTCTGAAGGTTGGAGGGAAACAGATGATGTCTATGACCATCCTACTCCTCTTGATGAGACAGGAACTTTAGGCCGCGTCCTGAAGAGTCTCTCCATTCTCGAAAGCAAAGATTTTAATCTTGTTGTCCTGGGTATTTCTACAGCTCAGGATATCCAGAGAGAGGTCGAGTCAAAAATATCCTCGATTATAAAAGAACAAGCCGCAAAGGTTAAAACTATTTTTTTCTCCTATTCACACCTGGCAAGCATTCATCAGTATTTAGATAGCCACGGTCAAGAGAAATTCATCTCTCTTTTACGGCTCAGCGGGTACTCGAATGTTCGAAATCTCTGCCTCTTCTCAGCTCACCTTTTAGGCTCCGAGGCAGCGGTACTCATCGATGACGACGAGATCTTCGAAGATCCGCAGTTCATGGAAAAGGCTCTTGAATTTATCGGTAAAAAAATCCAGGGAGATAAAATGTTAGCAGTTGCTGGTTACTACATCAACCCTGATAATGATTTCTTAATCAACAAAGAAATTGTCCCCTGGATGACCTACTGGAATAAGATCGATTGCATGAACCGGGCCTTTAAAGAAATAATCGGCAAGCCTCCCAGGCTAAAGGAAACTCCTTTTGTTTTCGGTGGAAACATGGTTGTTCACCGGAATCTTTTTACATATGTCCCTTTCGACCCGTCCGTTCCCCGGGGGGAGGATATCGATTACCTCATCAATGCCAGGATGTTCGGCTTTAAATTCTACCTGGATAACAAGCTTTCAATAAAACACGATGCTCCTCCAAAAACCCATCCCACATGGCGAAAGGTTAGGGAGGATATTCTCCGCTTTGTGTTTGAAAAGAGCAAACTGGATGCCCAAGAACCTGCTCCGGGCATGAAGAGGATAACGGCAGAAGACCTTGATCCCTTCCCTGGAGAATTCCTGAGGGAAGATTTACAAGATCGAATCTTCCACTCCAATCTTATGCTGGCAGTTGATTATCTTCGTCAAGGTGACAAAAGAGGGGCTGTGGAATGTATGAACAATATTTTTCTCGCTAAAACCAAAGCTGCTCCTGAGACGAACTCCTTCCAAAACCTGATCCAGCTGCAAAAAACCTGGAAAAATTTAATGCAATACTTCTCTTCGGAAAAAGTTCGTCAAGAAGTCTGCAGGCAGCTTCATTATCTGGTAGAGTAAATTCTCGCTCGAGGAAGCTTATTTTCGGGAATTCCTAAAGCCAAGCCAATTTCTCGTAGTTTTGCCTGGATTTTCCGGACATTTTCAGGCCCCATGCGGATAAGATGCTTCTGGGCTTCACTCAGGTTTTCTAAGGCAGGATCTGCCATTGCGTATGATATCACCTTAGCTTCTAATAATATTTCTCCTTCAACCACTGGTGCCTTAAGCAATTCAACAATGGCCGCAGTCAAAGTCTTGTTGAAATCTTCTTCTGGATAGCCCAAATCTGTGTATGCCTCTTGAATAAGTAGCGCCGATTGCCGGTAGAGCTTTACCCAGCCTTCGGAATCCAGGGAGCTGAAAACATCTCCTACCAAGTTGTACCGCATATAGCCTTCGGGATTTGCATAATAAAGCCCATCTTTCTCTATTATCTTGAAATTTTCCTCGAGAGTGAAGAAATCAATTTGGGAACGAGGACTTAAGCCGTTGGCGATATTGTCTACAGCACCCACGAATTTGCGAATCAAATCTTTGCTCATCAACCAAGAAGCTGCCTCCGGATGGGATGAAAGTTCTCCGGCCATATTGCGAATTGTGTCATCGCTTTCGTCAAGCCCAACCTGAATTAATTTTGGGGCTTCTTCAATTTCAGGTTCTTCTACCGGAACTTGAGCAGGCTGTTTCTTTAGAACTTGCTGAATAAGAGGAATCTTTTCTGGCTTCTCGTAAATGAAAAAATAATAGACTCCCCCAGCTATAGCTATCAAGACGATAATGGTAATTGCTATTGAGGCAACCTTTACTTTTTCTGCCATATTCTCCCTCCTTCTTTGAGATTATTTAAAATTACTTATAACCTTCGCTATAAGTTTCTATCCAAAAATAAATGACGCCTGGAGAATAATCTTGCTTGTAGTAGCACTATCTTTATTAATTACAACTTATTTTTTCAGTTACACAGGAGCAATAGATAAGATTGAA
>CAYUXD010000366.1:0-2570 GCA_964448655.1 uncultured Eubacteriales bacterium | reverse complement strand
ATAAGAAATTAAAGAGAAAATCACAAGAAATAGCAACAGTTAATTTAACAGTCCCAAAAAGATAGAATTTCCCAGTTTTTCTTTAGAGCATATTTTAATAATGCCCGGTCTGGATTGACCACTACGGGGTTTCTTACTTCTGCCAAAAGAAATCTATCGCTAAAATGGTTGCCATAAGCTGTGGATTGAGTTAGGTCTATAGAGTATTTTTTCGTAAAAGTTTTTAATATCTCAACTTTTCTCCTTCCGAAGGGATGAATTCCCTTTATCTTTCCCGTAAATTTCTCATTGTTACTATCAATTTGCGCACCCTTCCAGTCGTCGAAAGCTAATTTACGACAAAATATCTCTATTATAAAATGGGGTGTTCCTGAGATCAAGATGAGTAAGTCTCCCTTTAATTTATGCTCTCCAATTTTCTCCTTAGCGCGTTGGGAAATAAGAGTATTTACTCTTTCAGCAAAGAATTCCTGAACCAACTGTTCAATTGTCCCCACCGATTTTCCTTTGAGGTAATACTTATTTTGTCGGAAAGCCTCGTCCCAGCCACCGCTTAGGTTGTTTATTGCTCCCAGCAACATTTTGAAAAGATCGCCATAGTTCAACATCTTCCTCTGAAGAAGATGTTTCAAGAACATTCTTTCTGAAGAAACACCTGACACTAAAGTTCCATCTAAATCAAAGAAAGCGGCTTTGTTCATTTTGTCTATTATCCAATTCTCATTTCATGGGGGAAAGCTCTCTCAAAAAGGACATCTTTCCCATCCCAGAGTACGGGCAATCCGCGAATGATACAAAGAAATACTGCGATATAAATAAATATAGTGATTACTGTTTGCGAAATACCTAAGACATACGTTGCCCAGTTGAATTGGGTGACTCCTGTTTTCAAAAACAAGGTAAATCCCGAAAGAGTAAATATCACTAATTTTGATCCTCCATATACAGCCCGACTGAAACGAGAAGCAACCAGAAATTTAGTAAAGCGGGACTTCATCATGGTTTTTTCGCCAAACGGAGTCTCCCCCTTTTTGAAGGCGATGGTTCTCACTGAATCAACTAAAAATCCCCGAGCAACTACAATTATAGGAACCCAAAAAGTAACCATTCCCACAAACGAGAAATATATCCAAAAAGTATTTTCCACAATACGATCTCCTGTAATATCAAATAAAGCACCGAGGTCAGAAGCTACCTTGAGTTTTCTGGCTACATATCCATCTAAGGAGTCTAAATAGATTACCAGTATCACTAAGAATGTGGCAATCAAGCGGGTGTAAAGAGTGGGAATCTGAAACAGTCCTACAGTGACAAAAACCATAAATATTCTAAATAATGTTATAATGTTAGCTTCCATTTTACCCCCCAGTATATAAGTTAACTTCCTTCGGTCGCCAACTTCTCCATAGGGTCTCACCGACCCTTCCCGATGTGCATCGGGACTCAGATCGCTCCGCTGTCACCCTTGAATCCCGACCTAAACTCGGGATTTCAAACAACCCCCGACATTTCGGAATTTCTTAGAAATTTCGAAATGTTTTGTTGGTCTTCCTGAATACAAATTTATCTCCACCTAAATAATTTATAGTAAAGCTAACGGAGAGCCATGCCAGATTACAGAAAAGGACATCCCAGTGGAAAAGTTCTTTGGCTAACGTGAGCACAACCATTTTTACTCCAAAAGCCACGGTGCATGTAAGATTGTATTTCAATAGTTTTATGAGATAGGAGAGAAAACTACAGAGATCTCTATCTTTCCACACCCAAAAGTAAGAAATATTGAAGTTGTTAAACATAGCAAACTCAAATGATATAACCGGAGCAAGGAAATAAATCAAGAATTCTTTCTGGAAAAGATAGCGGGAAAGCAGAAATAGAATTCCCATATCCACTACAGTCCCTGAAGCCGAAGTTATCCAGAACTTAAATAGTCTTCTTATTTCCATTTATTCGTTAGTGAGTTTTTGGTGCAGAATTTAATATTTATAATCAGCAACTACCGAATTATCTCTTTTGTTCCTTGACATTTTTGTTTGGAAGCCTCTTTTTAGACGGCACGGGCCATGATCACCAGATTGGAGACAATCACTCTTAATCTAACCCAACGATCCGGCCCCTGCTGCCTTTGGTAAAAGGTATGTCCAACCGTTACCTACGCTTGGGCACAATGATCTGGCCTTCAGACCCAGCGAGGATGTAATCAATGGCTTCCAACTCATGATCCGTTGGCATATCCAAGGGGGAGAAGGCTTTAGAGGAGATTGTTTTGGACGTAACAGGTTCTGATCATGTTAGAGTTTCTTAAATGTTTAAGTTTACAATATGCGCAGGTTATTGGCATTTAAGCCGTAATATAATGGATTCAATTTCGAGAAGCAAACACTTAAATGACCTATTCTCCGTCATAAACCTAAAGCGGGAGAAAAACTATGTGTTATTGAATCTTTACCCAATTTACCCTTCGCTTTGAAGCTTTGTCAACTCATCAATATAGCCCCCCTTTATATAGCAAAATCCAAAAAGTAGAGGAGAGGGGGGAGAAAAGGGTTGACATTTGGACAGTTATTTGG
>CAYUXD010000365.1:0-2571 GCA_964448655.1 uncultured Eubacteriales bacterium | reverse complement strand
AGACTCTATCTCCAACTACAACCTGTACTTCAACCTCGGTGGCCCGGAAGAAAAAGACAAGCTGTGGATAATCGAATCTAACAATTTCTTCACAGAAACAGAACAGACAAAGGACGGTGTTGTGGATTATCTTTCTGTCCCTGGCAGCAGAAAAACTGTGCCAACCAACAACCTCTTTGCCAAACTCACTTACGCTTTTAACAGCAACCACAGCCTCTCTTTGACATCGATCTTCCATAAATCTCTTAGACAAAAAGGCGGAACAGGAATCCCGGATTTATTCGAGGAAAAAGATTTTTCTGACCTCATATTCCGGCTGAACTACAAGGGGATTATCAATACTTCAACCTTCATCGAGGCAGGACTGGGGTATGTCAAAAGAGACTCTTTTACAGAGCCTGCAGACAAAAACCTGGGGCCAGCCCAGTATTACGTCGAGGATTTAGCCCGAAATATCAATAATTCCTACGGGAATGTTACAGATGATCAGAAAAGGCTGGACTTTAACGTAAAGCTCACAAAACACTTAGAGACAGAAACCTTTGGCCGACATGAACTCATTAGATTTAACCGGCAATGGGATGAACATCTTGAAACTCGGCTGGGGAAGATTTTCTGATCTTATCACGACCATGCCCTTGGGCTTGCTTAGCTCTGGTGCCGGCCTAAAATTTCGCACATACAGATGGCAGGGATCCTCGAATCCCTCTGAGAGCGAGCTTCACGATCCTTCAAACTGGTTGTTTGATCATGAGCAGGGAGCTCAGCCGTTTGAAATCGCAGATGGATTGAAACCAAATTTTCTCACACGCTTCCTCGTCGAGTTTGATCGAAAGCTGGGCCGGAATTGGGCACTGAAGGCGCGCTATGTCCGCACTAAAGCTGAAGAACTGCTTGAAGTCCTGATGGTTCTTGACCTGGAAACACAATATAAATTTCTCTACGATAATTTCGAACTCAAGAGGAGGAATTATCAGGGATTTGAAATCGAGCTCAACGGAAAAATAGGGACTAATTTTTTTCTGAGTGCGTCCTACTGTCATTCATCTGCAAAAGGAACCAACCCTGGCCAGGTCGAAACCGGATCCTGGGATCAGGAAGAAGGGAGCACGCCTTATATTGGCCTTTATGGAAACCATATTTATATCCCCGACATTCCAGGATGGGAAGACGAAAAAGCGTATTGGGACGAGCAACTGGCTGGATTGGGAGGAAGGGGGATCAGTGACGAGGAAAATGAAAGTTGGTACGGAAAACTCCCCTATTCTGTTGATCACAATTTAAAAATCAACACCCTGTTTATTGCCCCTTATGGACTTTCTTTCTCCGCCGCTTTTGAATATATATCCGGGTATTACTGGGAAAGATTAGGTTATGTGCCTCTTTTCGGAGGTTACTACTCCTTTCCCGAAGGAAGAGGGACAACAAAAACCCCTTCGCATTTTTACCTTGATTTAGGCTTGGAGAAGGAATTTCGGCTTCAAAGCCTCGGTCTTCCGCAGAGTATAGTCTTAGCCTTGAGGCTCGATATCTTTAACGTTCTAAACTCCCAGGAGCCAATCTCTTATGTCAAAGAAGATATTCCTATTTTTGGGGAAGTTTGGGCAAGGCAGCAACCCCGTCAAGCACGATTGATGCTAAAAATCAAATGGTAAAAAAGGGGACAGGCTACTTTTTTAATCGATTCCATTTTATTCACATAAGTGCGGGCTTGATGAATCAAGCCCCTACAGAAGATAAATCAAATCCCTACAAGAAATCTAATCCCAACAATATTAAATAAAGGTTCCCTTTTCATTCGATGGTATTTGAAAAGTAGCCTGTCCCCTTTTTATTCGCCTTTTTATTCGACTGTTACACTTTTCGCCAGGTTTCTGGGCTGGTCAACATCTGCTCCCCTCATCGCTCCTATATAATAGGCAAAGAGCTGCAAGGGAAGAGTGGTTAAAAAGGGAGTGAAAAGAGGCTCTGTTGAGGGGACGGGAATGACTTCATCGACTCTTTCCCCAATCTCTTCATCATCTTCAGAAGCTACGGCCAGGATGTATCCAATTCTTGTTTTGATTTCAGATATGTTGCTCAACATCTTATCATAAACCCTATCCCTGGGGACTATGGCCATAGTGGGCATGTTCTCATCGATGAGGGCAATCGGGCCGTGCTTCATCTCCCCTCCTGGATAAGCTTCTGCATGAATATATGAAATCTCTTTCAGCTTGAGCGCTCCCTCCAGGGCGACGGGAAAATTGACTCCACGTCCCAAATAGAGGAAATGGGAGAAGGAAACAAACTTTGAAGCTAGATCTTCAATCGACTTGGCCTGATTGAGAATTTTCTCCATTTTATGAGGAATTCTTCGCAGTTCTTCTATAAGCGCGAGACTTGCCTTTTCATCAATTCTTCCTTTTGTCTGGGCCAGGTACATTGCTAACAGAGCCAAAGCTGCTATCTGGGCAGAATAAGTCTTTGTGGCTGCAACCACGATTTCTGGACCGGCATGGGTGTAGAGAACTCCATCTGTCTCCCTGGCAATCGAGGAATTAACCGCATTGCAGATGCTTAGAGTTAGAG
>CAYUXD010000364.1:0-2578 GCA_964448655.1 uncultured Eubacteriales bacterium | reverse complement strand
ATTAACTGAATAATTAACCTCGACCACTGCTTTGGTCTTCAGGAATTCATAAGCATACTCATCATCTACCTTTCTCTGGGGATGGACCTCAATTTTTCCCAACAGCCTGTCTGAATCAACAGGATGAGCGCGCTCTGTTCCGGGGATGAGGGACAACGATGCTTTGGCCAGGTCAGGAGCTACGGTATATAAAATTTCGTAAGCCCCGCCTCCAATTTCGGCTTCTTGACGCTTGCCTGTAAAAAAGCGATCTATTGCTGCTTTCTGTCTATCTTCTTCTGATATAATATCTGAAGTCTCAACACATAAGGCAGTTGGGCCATCTCTTAAGGGACTGTAGATTTTATAGTCGCCTGCTCCCTTTCTTTTAAAAAACATAACATAGAAGAATGGTTCAAGGCCTTTTCCACCTTGATAAAACCAAAGTTCAGCAGGATAAATCCGGTTGTCGTAAAACATCTGCCTGCTTATGGGCTCACCCAAAAGGATATAAATCTTTCCTCGATCTGTTAACCAGCCAGGCTTGGGTAATCCCCGGCCAAACCATTTGTTGGCATATTCGATTCTCCTGTAGTGTTCCTCTCTGAATTCATTTTGTAGTGAGCTAGGAACAGGATCTCTCTGACGCCAGAACTCCTCGATGAATAAATCCCTTTGTTTGTCAGTCTCCAGCTGTTTGAAAGCATTCTTTTCTCTTGGAGTAATGATATATACTACTTCTTCTTCAAGCCATTTTTTGTACTTTTGAGGCAGTCTTGGATTCTTCTTGGCTTCAAGGGAGGCCTGGAAAACTAAAGAAAATATCAGAAATAAAAGAATGATTTTTTTTATGATGTTTTTCATCATTTTTGAAAGCCCACTATATTTTTATTTATAACATTAATAAATATTTTTTACATCAATATGATTTTACATCAATATAACATATGAACGTCCCTCATTTTGCTGAATTTTGCAGCAAAAAATGTACCAACAAGGATTCGGGGTCTTATTAAAATGTTTGGACCTTTTTTGTTCTAAATTTATTACAAATGGATGATTTGAGGACATTAAATAAGGATTTTATCTTTTTGAAGAGTAGAACCTCAGTATTACAAAAAGCCTAAATAAATAAAATTATCACCTAAAAATCAAAGCTCCTGAATTTGAGATTTTTGGTTTCAAGGTTAATTCCGAGGATTCTCTCCAGTTTTGCCACCGAGATTTTATAGTCAATAATTGCTCCTATCTCCCCGGTCCTGGCCTGAACCAACCTCTCCTGGAACTGAAAAAGCCAATCACTGCTGGTTAATCCAAGTCTGTACTTCTCTTCTTCAGCCTCCAATTTCCTTTCCATAAGTTGCCTGTACCGAACAGAGGCATCCAGGCTTTTTTCATTGTTCTTCAGTTCTTTAAATACCTCTACAATTTCATAATAGATAGATTTTTTTCCTCTCTCATTCTCTAATAATTTCTGATCTTTTTCCGTTCTGGCTCGAGCCAGACTAGCGCGGGAGAGAAAATTCCCAAAAGGGATATTCAAGTCCAGTCTAATTTGCCAATTATCATACTTCCAGTTAAAAACGTCTTTTAGAGAATCTCCCCTGCTTCCTTCGATTGTATCAATCACTTGACCTGTTAAAGGATTATCATCCAGGTAAACATACCTCAGACCTGATTGCCCTGGATACCACAATTGGAATCGAAGATCGAGCTGAGGAAGAAGCTGATTTTTAAAATAGCTCACATCGATACTGCTGTTTTCAACCTCTTTCTGTTTGCTTGCCAATTCTGGCCTTTCTTCGAGTGCTATCTCCAGGGCTTCGTCTAAGGTTATTTCTTTTTTTCCTACGGCTGGCTTATCAACGGGCAGGATAGATTTGAGCAGGCCTATTTCTTCAGCGGGAAGATTGATGATCTTTCTCAGTCTTTCTTCAAGCATTTCCACCTGTGATTTTGTCGCCAGAACACTGCTTTCCCCACTTGCTGCATCAGTTTCTGAGCTTAAAACATCTATAGCGGTTTTTGTCCCGATTCTGGCTGCTTCTCTAGTTTTCTCCAACCGCTCTTTGCTCTTCGCTAAGGAATATTCCCTTACTTTTAGGTTTTCAACGGCACGAACCAGGCCCCAGTATGCCTCCTCAACCTCATAAATCTTCTGAATGACTGTCGACTTCAGGCTGTAAACAGAAATATCTCTTTGATTCTTTGCCTTTTTTATGTCCCTTCTGCTTATTTTAGGCCCGAAGTTCTTTAGAAGAGGTTGAGTAAAATCAAGCCTTAACGTGCTGTAGTAGGCTGGGTCCACAAGAGGATAATTTCGCGTAGTATCTGTCATAGAATTTGAAAGAGAAAGCGTAAGTGCCCCTCCGGTTATAATCTCCTGGGATAAACTCATCAAGTACTGGTCAGATTTGCTGTTTATGGTTGCTCCTTCAATTCCCCAGGTTCCCAACGAATATACATTCTGGTTAAGATAGCCAAAACTCAATTGAGGCAGGAATTTTTCTTTATATTCGCGGATAGTAAATTCTGAAATCTCTGGTGTAAAAGCTTCTACTAAAATATCAAAATTGTTTTCCAGAGCTTTAATCAAACA
>CAYUXD010000363.1:0-2592 GCA_964448655.1 uncultured Eubacteriales bacterium | reverse complement strand
CGCTGGGGCAAAAGCAACGTGTTTTTGAACCATATAGCCTGAGCCTTTCTTCAATAGTCGCTACAGCTATTTCCCAAAACCTATGCCTCCAAGACAGCGAGTATCCATCACGGATTTGGAGTTGCTTCCATTCAGACCTTTATAAATTTTCCGCGCCTGTTAGACTGAAGATTATTAAAAGTACAGAAAGACAGAGCTAATCCAGTAAATAGTGGGCCCCCAGGCTGACTGAATTACCTAAGGCTGCATAAGTGATCAGCAGAGCAACCTGGATTCCGTGTTTCAACCCCACCACTTTCGCATCCATTCTTACCTCTTTGTAAAACTTCTCGATCCTGTGGCGGAGATAATCCAGGTCAGCTCTCGCTCTCTCCAGACGCTTTTTTGTCCGAATGATCCCTGCATAATTCCACATGGTTGACCGGATGGATATCCAATCCTGGTTGATCAAAGCCGGGTCAACCTCCTCTCCTTTTTCAGGATAATACCATTCGTGGATATCTAAGGGTTTATAGGACACCGCAGGATTAAAATGGGAGGCTATGTATTTGGAAGCCCTCGTTCCCCATACCAGGCCTTCTAAAAGAGAGGTTGAGGCCAAACGGTTTGCACCATGGACGCCAGTACAAGAAACCTCGCCAACTGCAAACAGACTTTTGAGCGAACTTCTTCCCCATTCGTCAACGAGAATCCCGCCACAGCAATAGTGGGCAGCAGGAACAACGGGGATGGCTTCCTTTGTTATGTCTATTCCATATTTTAAGCATGTCCTGTAGATATTGGGAAATCTTTTTTTGATATCAAATTTCGCATAAGAAACAAGATCCAGGTAAACATAACTTGAATTACTGTTTGTCATCTCCTCATAGATAGCCCTTGTCACTTCATCCCGCGGAGCCAGTTCTCTCTTTTTGTTGTAATTCTCCATGAAGGTCTGGCCTTCTTTGGTTTTCAATCGGGCGCCTTCTCCTCTCACCGTCTCTGAAATCAAAAAACCACCTGCATCCCGATGAAAAAGAGAGGTGGGATGAAACTGGATGTATTCCATATTTACAATTCTGGCTCCTGCCTTGTAAGCCATAGCGTAGCCATCTCCGATGGCTCCCCTGGGGTTGGAAGTATAAAGATAGACGGTTCCGCAGCCGCCTGTAGCCAGGATCGTATAGTGGGCAAAAATCGTTTTCACCCTGCCGCTTCTGTTATCTAAAACATAAGACCCAATGCACTGCGGCTCTTCATAATAAAATGTTGGATTTTTAGAATGATGGGGCACAGTCAGTAAATCCACAGCGGTATGATCGGCGAGAAGTGTCACATTGGAGTACTTCTTTAAAGCCTGGATAAATTTTTCCTCGATTGTTTTACCTGTCGTATCCTTTATATGAAGGATCCGCCTCCGAGAGTGTCCGGCTTCCTGCGCATAATCTAAAGAATCTGGAGAACTCCTGGCAAAAGGGATTTTGAGATCTTTAATCAAGGTATCTTCTACAGCCTTTTTACCTTCACTGGCCAAAATCTCAACAGCTCCCGGATTATTGATACCATCACCGGATTGGATGATATCTTCTTTCAAGAGCTCTGGATAGTCATCGTGTCCAAGAGAAACGATCCCTCCTTGGGCATAATAAGTGTTTGACTCTTCAAGCTTCGAATTTTTGGTTACCACGATCACTCTTAGCCCGCTTTTAGCTGCTTCCAAGGCTGCACTGGCTCCGGCAATACCGCAGCCTATTATCAGAATATCAGCATTTAAACTCTCTTTTTCACTCATGATCGCCTATCTCAAAAATTCAATGCTTATGTCCACAGATTTGTAAGAATGAGTTAAGCTTCCCACAGAGATAAAGTCAACTCCCAAGGAGGCTATCTCTTTTACTCTTCTCAGAGTAACTTTGCCTGAAACTTCTAAAGGAACTTTCCCTTTCATCCGTTTGGCGACTTCTTTCATCGCGTCTTCCGACATGTTGTCGAGCATAATCATATCAGCCCCGCTTTGGACAGCTTCTTGAACTTCTTCTAAACTGGTGGCTTCTACTTCAACTTTCACTCCCGGCTTTATTCTTTCCTTGGCACTCTTTACTGCCTGAGAAATGCTGCCAACAATCCTCAGATGATTATCCTTGATCAACACCATCTCAGAAAGATTGAAGCGGTGATTCCCTCCTCCACCCATCTTCACCGCATATTTTTCAAGGCTTCTCAACCCAGGTGTTGTTTTTCGGGTATCAAGAATCTTTGTTTTTGTTCCTTGAAGTGCTTGAACAAACTTCTGCGTGGTGGTGGCAACTCCAGACATCCTTTGGAGAAAATTAAGAGCTGTTCTCTCTCCTTTGAGGAGAGAAATCGAACGCCCTTGAATCGTGGCTAATGTCTGGCCATTTCTGAACCTCTGCCCGTCATTTAAATTCTTTTTAAAGACAACGGATGGATCAATTTTATGAAAAACTCTCTCTGCAACATCAATCCCTGCCAGAACACCTTCTTCCTTGGCTAAAATTATTGCTTCTGATTCAGAATCTGCAGGGATAATGCTTTCAGAGGTGATATCACCCTGAGGCATGTCCTCTTTCAAGGCAGCCTCGATGAGCGTAT
>CAYUXD010000362.1:0-2647 GCA_964448655.1 uncultured Eubacteriales bacterium | reverse complement strand
TTGAAGTTGGGCTGCGCATGTTGACTCTGAGGCACCTTGTTTTGGAAGAGCAAGACCTGTTCCGGGCAGCACCAGAAGAAATCAAAGTTCTACACTACTATGCCAATGCAATCGCCCACCACGTTAGCTCTGACAAATAGGAACCGTACAGAAAGCAGGGTGCCATCTCAATATTTAACATGCTTATAAAAATTTTAAAAAAAGTTTTTGATGTCGAATATTGAGATGCTGCTCCTTTCTTGTCCTTTGGCGACTGGTCAATGCATTAAATTTGACTATTGACTCATTGCCTATTATTTTATAATCAAATGAAATTGATGATATTTTTGATGCGTTTTTTAATAATAAAAATTTGTTTCATTTTTGTAGCAATAGATGTTAGCTTGATGTAGATTCGAGCTGTTCATTAATGATTCAATATTACCCGGAGGAGGATTAATGGACTCAGGAAATATCCCTGTTTTGAGCGTCAATGAGGATACCATTCCCCGCGCCTATGAGAAGGCCATTAGGGAAGTCTGGGAGAAAGGTGCGAGTATCCGGACCGAGTATGATCATCCTGGAGATCCGCCGAGCCGGGATGCGACAGTGATAATCATTGTTCGTAATCCATTTGGTCAGCCTCGGTTTCACCGCTCCTTTGCCGATGGTCTGGGTGGATTGGCAGATTATGTTATGGAAGTAGTTCATGGTGCCCACGACTACTGGGTCAAGCCGCTGGAGGAAATTTTGAAAGGCCCTAAAAGCAAAGACACCCGCTGGACCTACACCTACCACGGTCGGCTTTTTGAATACAGGATCGAGGAGAAGGTGGTAAATCAAATAGGTGCCATGATTGATAAGCTTTCCAAGACCGGCTACTCCAGGCGAGCTCAGGCCATAACCTGGAACCCGAAGCTTGATCCGCCTACAGACGACCCACCCTGTCTGCAGCGAGTCTGGGGAAGACTTGGTGATGACGGAGAGGGGGGATATATCTTTAACATGAATACTCATTGGCGGAGCCGGGATTTATTCAAGGCGTGGTTTGAGAATGTCATCGCCTTGACAACGCTCATGAGAAAAATTGCAGAGGCGATCTCCCAGAGGACGAAAAAAAGGGTAAAACTGGGTAGGTACGTGGATATCAGCGACTCTCTTCATATCTACGGTTCCTATTTCCGGGAGATAGAGGGGGATCCAGAGAAGGGGATTAAGAGTTTCTTTGAGACATTAGAGAGCCGTACCTTTGAGGAGAGAACCTGGAATTCGGATTTCATAAAGCCCCACTTCATTAACGACGGAGTGGGGAAGGGGCTGAGGCCGATGCTGGAAAGGGAGAAAGATATGCCGGAAAAAGTAAGGAAGGCGATAGCAAAAGAGCTCCACTTGATGGAAGAGGAGGATTACGTAGTTTAAAAGGGATTGGAAACCGCTCACATAATATTTTTTATCAGGGAGGAAGGAATGAAAATTTTCGAGGAGATAGCAGATGAGGTCCAAAAAGGCAATTCAGAGTCTGTTGAGGTGCTTACTAAAAGAGCTCTTTTACAGGATATATCCGCAGAAGATATTTTAAACAACGGTCTAGTTGCAGGAATGGATATCGTTAGTGAGAAATTTAAAAACAATGAAATTTTTATTCCGGAAGTCCTAATTTCTGCAAAATCAATGTACTCAGGATTGGGTATTATTAAGCCTCTTTTAGCTGAGTCAAATGTCAAATCAAAAGGAAAAGTCGTTATCGGAACTGTAAAAGGCGATTTGCATGATATCGGGAAGAATATAGTGGCTATGCTGCTCCAAGGAGCTGGTTTTGATGTCGTGGACCTTGGGGCGGATGTCCCTAAAGAAAAATTTTTAGAATTCGTTAAAAATGAGCGCGCTGATATTTTAGGAATGTCTGCACTCTTGACCACTACTATGATATACATGAAAGAAATAATAGAAACATTAAAAAATGCAGGTCTGAGGCAAGATGTAAAAGTAATAATCGGGGGCGCCCCTGTCACCGAGTCTTATGCTGCCCAAATAGATGCGGACGGTTACGCTCCAGATGCCGCTTCTGGGGTGGATCTTGCAAAGAAGCTACTCGGTGAAACTTAAATAATAGAGGTTTTGTTCCTTTGAATAAACCTTATACTTACTATGGACGGTCGGGCAAACTGCATAAAGGAATTAATGGGATGATTGCACCCCTCAATTCCTCAAGCATATTTGAAGAGGTTCTAAAATTGAGGCATAAGCTCCATTTGGGTCAAGGGAACTGGTAATGATTTAAAAGCAGTCATGATCCTCCTGCTAAGTCTACAAGACCACAAATCGGTGGGCATTAATATTGATTAAAGGGGAAAAGCCTTAGGGCATTATGACAGATTCTTCGAACTCTGAAACGGTGCTGATCCTGGGGTTTTTGGAGTAATAGATGCTAAGAAGCGACTGACTGCACTGCAAAGTAAGAAAATTTTCCGGATCCCTTGCTTAACCATCAATCAGAGAATCTAAAATTCAGTGATTAAAAAGACGTAAATGAGAAGATTCGCCTCATCAAGAAAGATGGTTTTGTTAGAGAGATCAACGGGAAGATATGGGATTGTAAAAACGAGAAAGACACGTTATTATGAGGGCCTGTGGCCGAGCTTCAAGAAGCTGGCAAGAAAACTGGGAA
>CAYUXD010000361.1:468-2666 GCA_964448655.1 uncultured Eubacteriales bacterium | reverse complement strand
GATGGCTGTCTCTGGAGAAACAACCGCAATATCTCTCGTCCTGTTCAGGTAAATTTTGTTTTTATCCAGGAGACCATGAATATCCTTTAAAACTTTTCTTGTCTCCACAATCGCTTTCTTAAGAACCGTTCTATAACTGGGATGAAGATCCGCTCTAACTCCGCCTATGCGGATATAAGAAGTCGTCATGCGGGCACCTGTTGTCTCTTCGATGACATCCCAGATAAATTCACGAGCTTTCACGTTATACAGGAAAACAGTAAAAGCCCCACATTCCATGGCCATGGCTGCCAGACATGTAAGGTGGTCAGAGATACGCGAGAGCTCACTCATTATGACCCGAATGTACTGCGCCCGCTCTGGAGCTTCGATGCCTAACATTTTCTCTATTGTCATCACATAACCAAGGTTATTGATTAGAGGAGAGACGTAATTCATCCTGTCCGTATAGGGAAGCAGGTTGAAATAAGTCCTGTTCTCGCAGGTTTTCTCTAAACCTCTGTGCAAGTACCCTACCTCGACTTCCGAATTGAGAATCCGCTCCCCGTCAAGCTCGAGCATTATCCGGATGGTCCCGTGCATGGCAGGATGAGAAGGTCCCATGTTCAGCAGAAGGCTTTCTTTGGAAGCTTCTTTTTGAATTCTTGTCGGCATTTTATTTTCTCAACGGAATCCTTGGCTGGCGTTTTCGCAGAGGAAAGTCCTTACGCAGAGGATAGCCCTCAAACCCGTCATACATGAAAATTCGTCTTAAATCAGGATGCCCTTTGAAATCTACTCCAAACATGTCATAGACTTCTCTCTCCAGCCAATTGGCATTTTTCCAGAGCGATGTCAGGGAATCTATGCGGAGGTCTTTTTCTGAGAGACGGACCTTGATTCTTAAACGCTGTACATTGGGAATAGAAAACAGATGATAAACCATCTCGAAGCGCGGCTCCTGACCTTTATAGTCGACACAGGTGAGGTCGAGAAGCATGCTGTAGGAATAAGGCTTATCTTTCAAAAATTGGACAATATCAAGAAGGGAATCCCTTTCGATGAGGATAATTTCGTCTCCAAACTGAACAGAAACCTCTTTTATCTTTTGTGAAAATTTCTGTTTCAGTTCTTCTATTACTTTCTTTTTTTCCATCTCCACTCTTGCTCTTGTTTTTGAATTTTTTCCTGTAATTTTATTAGGCCATCCAAAACTGTCTCCGGGCGAGGCGGACAGCCCGGAATGTAAATATCCACCGGGATAATACGATCAATTCCTTGAACAACAGCATAATTATCATAAATACCGCCGCTCACAGTACAAGTACCAAAAGCCATAACCCATTTGGGCTCGGTCATCTGGTCATAGACTGTTCGGAGTACTGGTGCTAATTTATGAGAGATTGTTCCGCAGACCACGAGCATGTCAGACTGACGAGGTGAAAATCTTGTCCAGCCAGTCCCAAAGCGGTCCCAATCAAAATGGGAGGCAGCCGTAGACATATATTCCATTCCACAACAAGCTGTAATATAAGGATAATGAAAAAGAGAATACTTCCGAGCCCACCCGAGTATGTAATTGAATCTAGTTGTAACAAAGCTTCCTATCATGTTCTACCTTCTCATTAATCGCTCGTTACTCGTTCCTCATCACCAGTTACAAGCGATCAGTTACTATCTATATTTTAATCTTAGCCGTATCTTTTAATCCCAGATAAAGGCTCCTTTTTTCCAGGCATAGATAAAACCCATAATAATGACAAACATATAGGCAAACATGACAATCAAGGCGGTTAATCCCATTTCTTTGAAGATAAGAGCCCAGGGAAAGAAAAATACCACCTCGATGTCAAAAAGTAAAAAAACAAAAGCGACAAGAGAAAACTTAATCGGAATGGGATTGATCTCTTCCTGGAGGTAAGGACTTCCACACTCAAACGGAGTTTCCTTTGCGGGATTAGTGCTCCTGGGTCCCAGGAGCTTGTTCATAAAGAGCAGTACAATACCCAGGAGGCCAAAAACGAGGAAAACGAGAAAAAGTTCGGTCATGCTCCTATGTAAATAAAGGCATAAATTTTATAAAAATAAATTTATATTTGCAAACATTTTGATATTTTTTTAAATATTTAATACATGAATGGCTTGATTTTTGACTTTCATGGCTGCTTCCATCAAAGCTTCTGATAATGTCGGATGGATGTGGATTGATGAAGAGACAT
>CAYUXD010000361.1:0-458 GCA_964448655.1 uncultured Eubacteriales bacterium | reverse complement strand
GGCTGAAATTAAAGTTTCAGATGTCTCCCCGAAAAAAGTTATAACAATCAAGCCAAGCGCGACAATCCAGGAAGCTATCAAAAAAATGAAGAAAACAAAATTCGGAAGGCTTCCTGTAATTGAAAAAAATCATCTGGTGGGCATGATAACTGCAAGAGACATCCTGAACTTTCAAGCCTGTATTCATAGCTAAACTTATCTCAGAGATAAATTCACTCGCGTTTGGAGCAAGGATATGCGCTCCGATGATTTCATCCTTCTCATCCGCAATTATCTTGACCATCCCTTCCTGTCTTCCCAGTGTAAGAGCCCGGCCATTTGCCTGAAGAGAGAACAAGCCGACCTGAATCTTTATTCCTCTCTCCTTTGCTTGTTCTTGTGTAAGACCAACAGATGAAAATTCAGGCTCTGTACAGACAGCCAGGGGAAGAGCTTTATAGCTCATCTCCGCTTTTAAT
>CAYUXD010000360.1:0-2675 GCA_964448655.1 uncultured Eubacteriales bacterium | reverse complement strand
GCAAGAATGAGCCTGACCGTGTTACCGTCCAGCATATCTTGATTGCCTTTAAAGGTTCAATCCCGAAGGAAGATATAACCCGCACCCGGGATGAGGCTGAATTACTAGCAAAAGAAATTTTTGAGAGAGCAAAGAAAGGCGAGGATTTTGATGCCCTTGTTAAAAAATATACTGATGATCAGTATCCAGGCATTTATAAAATGTCAAATATTGGCATCGATCCTGATAAAAGCAAAGAAGAGTACTCTCGTGGCCGGATGGTGAAAGCGTTTGGTGATGTAAGCTTTAAACTTGGCGTGAATGATATTGGTCTTGCAGAGTACGATCCTGAAACAAGCAAATACGGATGGCATATTATTAAAAGGATTGAATAATTTAATCTGATTGGGAGCCAGGCTACTTAGCTAAAATCAATCTGACAAGCAGGCTAATGACTACTGCCACGCCTGTGTTTAGGCCCATTGAGAGAAAAGCCACCCTCTTCCCCACTTCTTTCCATAGGATAGCCACAGTAGAAAGGCAGGGTATGAAAAAGCTTATAAAAACTGTGAAAACGATAAGCTGTTCCCTGGAAATTATGGTCATCAAATCCTGGTAGCTTACTCCAAGGGCCTGAAGCATCATAATCAAAGAGAGTTCTTTTCTTAAAAAACCGAACACAAGAGTCACCCCGAGTTCCTGGGGCAGGCCGAGCCCTTTTTCAACCAGGGGAGAAAGGACGAGGTTTATGAATTTATCAAAATTAAAATACTGAATCAGCCCCAAGACAACACTTCCAGCAATCAGGATAGGCCAGGCAAATTTTAAAAAAGACTTGAGCTGAAAATAGGTATTTCTCATCATATTTTTAAGCGAGGGCATCTTCAGGGAAGGAATTTCAAGAATTAATCCTGGAGAAGGAGTCTTAAAAAATAAGGTAATCACCCGGCCAAGAACACCCAACAAAAGGATGTTGAACAGGTAGAAACCAAGGGCCCATAAAGGACCCAAGTAAAAAGCCACCAGAGCCAGTATGATTGTTGTCCGGGCAGAACAGGGAATAAATGGGATGAGCAGAGAGGTGATGATTCGATCCCTGCGGGATTCCAAGATCCGGGTTGAAACAACAGCCGGAACATTGCAGCCAAAACCAAGAATAAAAGGAGAAATAGACTTGCCGTGAAGTCCAATCCAATGCATAAAAGTATCCATCAGAAATCCTGCCCTTGCCAGATAGCCTACATCCTCCAAGAAAGACATAAGAAAAAGAAGAGGAATAAAATAAGGCAAAACAATGGCCACCCCTCCTCCTATGCCCTGAAGGAGGCCATCGACTAAATAAAAAACGACACCTGCACCGAGTTTCAGCGAAAGAAAGGCTCTAAAACTATCCAACGGACCAAGAAGAAGCTCTTCTAACGGACTTCCGATATTAAAAATAATGAAGAAAAAGCCAAGAAAAACCGCCAGGAGAACAAGATAGCCCAAAAAGGGATGCATGATGATATCATCCACTCTGTCCAGCATACTGATTCTTTTTCCCCTTTTTATACGGCTGCTTTCTTCAAAAATCTTAAAGGCCAGGTGATGCCTTTCAGCCGCAATAACTTCATAAGCAGGAGCATTGTGCATGGTCTTAAGCTCACCCCTCACTTTATCGAGGGCCATCTTAAGGGAAGGGTTTATTTCCTTGAGTATCTTATCAAAAAAAAGTTTGCTGGAGCTTATCATATTTATGGCTGTGAATCTCTTATTAGCAGTGATAGGAAAATCCACGGGTAAATGATCTTCCATTTCTTCAATTTTATCTTCCACATCTCGCGACCATTTGATATGGGAGACAGATAATCCTTTCTCCAGAGATTGTAGGGAAACATCCAGAAGCTCTTTTATCCCCCGACCATGGGAAGCTACAGTTGGAATCACAGGAACTCCGAGAAGTTTCTCGAGTTTTTTGGGATCGATCTCTACGCCTTTTTTCTCTGCCAAATCAATCATATTCAAGGCAACCACAACAGGGTATTCCAATTCGATGAGTTCCAGAGTCAGTTCAAGGCTTCGGCCAAGGATGGAAGCATCCACCACATTGACGATTAAATCCGGCTTTTCCAAGAATAAATGGGTGAGGACAACTTTTTCAGCCGGATCAGAAGGATTCAGAGAGTAGGTCCCCGGCAGATCAATGATGTTTAAAACTTCCCCCTCAACATTGACCTTACTGTGGGTGTGTTTAACCGTCGTGCCAGGAAAATTGGACGTCTGCGCCTTCAGGCCAGCAATGGCATTAAATAGTGTACTTTTGCCACAATTTGGCTGTCCTATGAATACAATATCTGGGAATCTATTTTCTTTCGTCAATTATCTCAACTAAAATTTTTTGAGCTACTCCCCTACCTAAGGCAACAGATGTATCAGAAGTCAAATTCTTTATCAGAACAGGGCCGCGAAAAATACTTCGCGAATCCAATTCAATAATATCACTCTTGTGAAAACCCAAAGCAAGAAGCCTTCTGCGTACTCCATGGCCACCAGAAATACCCGCAATTCTCAGTGGCGTATCAGAAGGGGCCTGAATCAAGCTGATCATTTTAAATCTACAGCTCTCCTTTCCTTAATTTCTAAATGAGAACTGTTCTCAAAATTATTACAACCGATAATAAACAAAATCGAGGGAAAAATCAATGAGAATCAGGAAA
>CAYUXD010000359.1:0-2676 GCA_964448655.1 uncultured Eubacteriales bacterium | reverse complement strand
ATCTTCCTCTCCCTTTTCCATCCCAGAAAAAGGACAGTAAAAGTCCCGAGGAGAAGAACAGGAATTCCAAGAGGAAGCTCAAAGCCCACATAAGGTATGGCCGTGCCGGCGGATAATATCATTGCCCAGATATTAACCGGGGGTGCAGCCGCGCTTAAACCAGCGACTATAAAGAGAATAGCAGCAACTCTTCTCTTTGCTATCCCCAGATAACCAAGCGCTAAGGCTACAGGTGCTCCCACAACAAGCAGAGACACACTGCCTGCTCCTGTGAGGGCTCCTGGTATAAGCACTATTATCATTAAAAGGACCAGGGCAATAATACGCAGGTTATAGAAATATTTTATCGTGCCTCTGACAACGTAATTCACGCCGCCGGATTCCCTGACTATTGCCATAAATATGGTAGCTGTTGAGAAGACCAGGATCACATCCAGATAAGTAAAGGCTCCTTCTGCCAGGTGACGGGCTAGCTGGCCTATCGGAGGTGTGCTTACGAATGCACCTGCTATTCCTCCCCCAACTGCAGCGGAAAGCATGCTTAGCTCAACGGATAAATTTTTCCACTTCGCTAATGCATAAGCGATCACCATTATTGCTAAAATAATTCCAATCTGGAGATACATGCTCTAAACCCTCTGCAATTTTACATTTCGCATTTCACCTTAGTCAAGCAATCTCATTTTTTTTATTATTATCATCAACTTTTGAAATAAAACCATTTATAATTAGTTTAATCTGGTTTATTCTTTTATCTTCTCAAAATCTTAAGGAAGGAGGATAAGCAAAAAATGAAATTTAATGCGTTAATTTTAATCTTAGGGATTGCTTTTGTGACTATTATGTTTTTAGTTCTTTCTGCATCTGATGAAGGGCAAGGCAGGGAAAAAGAAACCGGCACATATTTTTCTGGTGACTCCTGTACTGATATCATAGTGGGGAAGAAAGCTTCTGTGGATGGCTCTGTTATAACATCCCATACAGGCGCTTGCCCAGAATGCCGGGTCCACGTGGTTCCCGCCCAGACTTTTAAGAAAGGTGCCATGGCCCCGGTTTATTATGGGCTTCAGGATGTAAGGAAGCCTTTGCTTAACTACGGCAAAATAATCGGCTACATCCCTCAGGTGGAAAAAACTTATGCCTATTTTCATACGGGATACCCTCAGATGAACGAGCATCAGTTGGCCATCGGAGAGAGTACCCTCAGTCAGAAGGATGAATTAAAAACCGACATCAGTATAGGCAAGCAGATAATGACGATTGAGCAGGCCCAGTTGTTCGCGCTTCAGAGGTGTAAAACAGCAAGCGAGGCGATTAAGCTCATAACATCTCTAGTAGAAAAATACGGTTTTCTACCCTCCTGCGAGCTTGGATCAGAGGCGCTCTGTATTGCTGACCCGAATGAAGCCTGGGTATTAGAAGTATTCAGCGTTGGTCCTGATTGGGACCCTGAGAGTGGAAAGCTTGGCGCGATTTGGGCAGCTCAAAGAGTACCGGATGACCATGTCACGATTGTTCCCAACTGGAGCATAATTAAGGAAATTGACCTTAACAACCCTGAATACTTTATGGCCTCGAAGAATTACATGCAAGTGGCTATAGATCATGGTTGGTATGATCCGAAAAGTGGAAAGCCCTTTATCTGGCAGGAAGCTTACTCCCCGATACTAAGAGAATGGGGGCTAAGCCGCTTATGGCTTTTTTACAGTACAGTTGCTCCATCCCTCAAGGAATGGCCCAAGAAAAAGCTTACATCGTCTTTTAGCGGGTACAACGCCTACCATCAGTATCTTGAGCCCATATCGTATTACCCTTTCTCCGTCAAACCAGAAAAGAAGCTATCCGTCCAAGATGTGATTGCCTTCCAGCGTTCTGTTTTTGAGGGAACAATCTATGACATGACTGCAGACGCTGACTGGCTCGTACCGGATGGAAAAGGCAGCCTGGTTAAAAGCCCTTTGACTACTCCGTTTCCCACCAGAGATATGAGAGAATTGCTGGATATTATGTGGCGGCGTAATGTATCCAGGGGAGGGTACGGAATGGTTGCCCAATTAAGAGGGTGGCTGCCTGCTCCAGTAGGCGGAGTTTATTGGTTTTATCTCGACAACCAGCATGTCAGCACCTATGTTCCCATCTATGCTGGAGTTCAAAAGATTTCTCCTTTGTATAAAACTTACAATCCAGATAAATTTAGCGAGGACTCTGCTCGATGGGCGATAGATTTTGTTGATAATCTTCTTTATCTGAGATGGCAAGAAGCCATAAAGGATCTGAGGGCGGTTCGCGACCCATTGGAAGCGGAGTTTTTTGAAAAACTGCTATCCGTCGATAAAAAGGCGCTTGAATTATACAAGAAGAATCCAGAGCAGGCTAAAAAATTCCTGACTGATTACACCAGGTTAAGCATGGAAAAGACTGTAAATATGTATCGCGACCTGCGCAAATTACTCATAACCAAATATACCAATAATAATTTAGGGCTTTAATCAAGTTTTTAACCTTGCAATATAGAGATAGAAAGTGAGTGAGATGGATATGGTAGGAAGGAAAATTCCTTATTCATATTGTAGGGATTTGATTTATCAACCCCACAACATGATTCGTAAGGTTCGATTTTCTTGTGTAGGGGCTTGATTCATATTTTGTAGGGGCTTGATTAATATTTTGTAGGTA
>CAYUXD010000358.1:0-2694 GCA_964448655.1 uncultured Eubacteriales bacterium | reverse complement strand
ATCAAGATGACCCATACCAAACCTCTCCAATCAAAGCCCATCGACGCCTACATTAAAGTCGATTATTATCTGCCTGGCTGCCCCATCGGCAAAGAACAGTTTTTATCAACTTTCAACAGAATCCTGAGAGGCCATCCTCCTGAGCTTTATCGGTTTCCTGTCTGTGTGGAATGCAAATGGAACGAGAACGACTGCCTTCTTAATAAAGATATTCCTTGCTTGGGCCCAATTACTCGTGCGGGATGCGGTTCGATCTGTATAAACCATAACCTTCCCTGTGTTGGCTGTTGGGGCCCAGTGGAAGAGGCCAACCTCACTTCTGAATTTCATCTCTTGCGAGAGAAAGGATTTGACTATGATTTCATAAAGAAAAAAATGGCCAATTTCAGCGGCACAGGAATGGCCGATTTTTTGGGTGAACTTAAAGGAGAGAAAAAGTGAAAAAAATATCAGTAGAGCACCTGGCACGTGTGGAGGGAAATGGGGGAATCTCTGCCACCGTTGATGGAAAAGTTGTGACAGATGTGAAATTCTCCATATACGAAGGGCCACGCCTTGTCGAAAGGTTGACCTTAGGCAAAACTCCAGAGGAGGACGTCAATATAGTGCCCCGTATTTGTGCCATATGCACTCTCTCTCATAAATATGCGGTTCTCCGAGCTATGGAAAATGCCTTATCGGTGAAAGTGCCTCCCAAAGTTTCTTTCTTTAGAGAACTCATGCATTTGGGGGAAATGATAGAAAGCCACTCTCTCCATTTATATTACCTTGCTCTGCCAGATTATGTTGGATTTCCGAATGCGATTGCCATGGCTGCCAAGTTCGATCTTGAAGTCAAGATAGCTCTCGAGATGAAAGAATTCGCTAACCACATCATGAAAACAGCGAGCGGACGTTACATTCACGGCGAAAATCCTGTTATCGGCGGATTCGGTAAATTTCCATCTAAGGAAGAGTTGACCTGGATAAAAAGCAGAGCTATCCAATTCATGCCTTTCGTTTTAAAGACAGTGAACCTTTTCTGCGAGCTTGATTATCCGGATTGCCCGGAGGAGGATACTGTCTTTGCCTGTTGTAATCCTGACCAGAATAAATATGGCATTGCTGGAGATGAAATTATTCTTTCCACAGGAGAAGCTATAAACAAGGAAGATTATAAAAGCCTGACGAACGAATTCGTTGTCTCTCATTCCTATGCAAAACACAGCCGCTATAAAGGAGAGCCTTATTCCGTAGGTGCGTTAGCCAGAGTCAATAACCTGGGTGAAAGGCTGAAAGGGGAAGCGGGAAAGATGTATAAGAAATATTTTAATCCCCGCTGGAAGAAAAATCCTCTTTTTAACAATGCGGCTCAAGCTTTGGAAATCCTCTATGCTTTCGAAAGAATACCCGAAGTCATTGATAAAATGCTCAAGCTTCCTGACCCTCCCATCGTAAAATACACTGCCAAAGAAGGTAAGGGCACAGGAATTGTCGAGGCCCCCCGTGGCCTTCTTATCCACTCTTATGAAATATCTGGCGGTCTTGTCTCTTACACCGATATTATAACACCTACCGCCCAAAATGCTGAAGATATCGAAAGGTATTGCCACCTAGCTGCTCAGAAGCTCCTTGACAAAGGCGAGGAAAACAAAATCAAGGATAGAATGGATTTGGTCGTTCGAGCTTACGACCCGTGCATCAGCTGTTCTGCCCATATGGCTGAGATCAAAAAAGCTCCGCCAGAAGACTGGAGGACAAAATTGGACGGGATTATAAAAAAAGGCTCGCCGATCTTCGTAGGAGTTGGCAGGGGCAATCGTTCCGATGACAGAGCGGGCCTAGAGCTTGCCTCTGAACTGAGAAAGAACGGCATAGGCGATGTCTGGCTTGAATCGGAAATAAAAGAGATAGAAGCTCCTTGGAAGAACAGGCCTCATCACCCTCTCGTCTTTCTTGACGCCTTGGATTTTAGAGAAAAGCCGGGGAAGGTGATTTTTCTTCCCCTTCACTACATTTTCTCCAATACTACTTTGAGCCACAGACTTCTACCTTTCATCTCAAATGATATGGGCTATGAACGGCTAAAGAACTCATTTGTTCTAGGCATCCAGCCTGAGTCGATCGAAGAAGGTACGAAAATCTCCAAGCCTGTCCGCCAGGCTCTAGAGAAAGTGCTAGGGCAAATAATGCACTAGGGAATAATTCCCCATATTCTTATTCCTCCACTCTAAAAAATAAGAGAGCCTCGTTATCCTCAATTATAACTTATTTAAAATCAATAGAATAAAATTTCCTAGTTACCTTTTTCTGTCGGAAATAATTGGCACATTAATTGCACTGCCTTAGGTTTAGAAAGCCGAAAATGACAGATAAAGAAAAAAGAGTCCTTATTATTGACCCTGATATCACAGAAAGAGCAGTCATGGCTGCTTTTTTAAAAGGCGAAAATTTCTATGTTGAAACTGGAAGAGGGCTTAAAGATGCTGTAAAGAAAATTCGTGAAGGATGTTTTAACTGCCTAATCATGGATGTTGACCTTCCAGAGATCAAAGGGTATGATGCTGTTTCCATACTAAAAAGTATCGACCCCACAATAAAGGTCATCATGACCACGAAAAAAAACACGAAAATGCTGGAAGCTAAAGTCAGGGAACAAGACATCTTTTTTTATTTCATAAACTAATCCATTTGTAGACCATGTATATTTTTCTC
>CAYUXD010000357.1:0-2707 GCA_964448655.1 uncultured Eubacteriales bacterium | reverse complement strand
TTTGGCATTTCCTGGAGGCGCTCAAAGCTCCCGGTCAGCTCAAGAGCTTTTTTAGGACCAAGAAGAGGGTACCAGTCGTTGGTATGCGTCACCACGACAACCACGCTTACTTTCCGTATGCAGTGTCGCCATTTGCTGGGAGTCCGGAACCGACCATAATTGTCGTCATAGATGGTTTTGGGGACGACGGTGCAATGTCCACCTATGTAGCCAAGCGGGGGAAAGTGGAGCTCATCCAGAGCTTCCACAATTTATTTGATTCGTTAGGATTCCTTTACGCTGTAATCAGTTCTACACAGGGGGGATGGACAACCCTCAGCAGTGAGGGACGGTTTATGGGAGCCAGCGCCTGGGGGGACACAAATCGTCTCACGAATCCCTATTACAAGCGCCTGCGGCAGATCCTGTACTTCGGTTCCGATGGTCACGTATGCGTAAATCGATCGTTTATCAACTACCATCGACTGGGGCAACTGAAGCCATATGGCAAGCGGCTCGTGGAAATCATTGGCGAACCGATTCCTGCAGAGAAGATGTGGAATCCTGGTACGGTTCTGAAAATCGACGATATCGAGCTCGCCGAGGTTACACAAGAACGAGTTGACAAGGCCGCAGCACTCCAGATGGTGTTTGAAGATGCGCTATTCCATATGGTTGACTATCTCATCCAGCGCACCGCTAGTCACCAACTTGTGTTCAGCGGGGGGACATCGCTTAACTGTGTTGCCAACATGAACTTGCTGGAAAACTTCGATGAAGCCTACTATCTCCGCAACCTCAGGCAAAAGAATACAAGGCTTCATCTTTGGGTTCCACCAAATCCAAGCGATACGGGCGTTGCGATGGGAGCCTGCTACAATTTTGCCTTGAGTCACGGGGCTTCTCTGGGTCCGCCTATGAAGCACGCTTTTATATGTGGTAGTTCTCCGTCCAATGGAAGTATAGAGAACGCCATCTCGGAAGCAGATGATACCAATAGTATAGAGTTAGGAAATATTAACGACGCAAAAGAGCGAGATAGAATTGCTGATATGGTTGCAAACATTATTGCGCACGACGGGGTACTTGGCCTGTTTCAGGGGGCTGGCGAAACAGGGCCGCGTGCTCTAGGTCATCGGACGATTCTTGCTAATCCGTGCAATCCAGAAACTCTGAAGACACTCAATACATACGTAAAATATAGAGAGAGCTTTCGTCCGTTAGCTCCGATGCTTACTCTGGAAGAAGCGAAAAACCTCTACTACCTGTCCGAGGGGGCATCTGACGATGACTACAACGCCTACAATTACATGGTGCTTACTGTCAAGGCCAAGGAAGAATGTTACGGCTTGGTACCCGCAGTCATTCACAGGGATGGTACGAGCCGTATCCAGATTGTGCGGGAGGAAGTGGACCCATTTTCCTATGCCATCTTGAAGGCGATAGGGCGTCGATTAGGCGTGGAGGTAGCTGTCAATACGTCATTGAATGTAGGGACCCCCATTGTGCAGACGCCTTCACAAGCTATCAAGGCTTTGCACCGGTCCCGTGGAATGACTGGCTTGTTGCTGGTTGGGGAGAATGGAAAAGCGCATCTTGTCTGGCATAATATCGCCAAGCCACCCAAAGATGCTGGGCGTCGGTTGATGCAGTGGATCCGGGAGTGTCGTAAAAAAGAAAAGACAGAAGAGCGAATTAACTCCTAAAGACGGTAAACATTAGGTCGGGAGTTCGAATCCCCCTTCTGGCTCTTATTTTTTCTATTGGAAAGGATTATAGGGTATTTTTTCATACCCCTTGGGAAGGTTAAAGGTTTTGGAGGGCACATCTTTTTTTTCCACTGATACCACTTCTTCCCGCTCTTTTGTCTCCGTCCCCATCATCTTCACCGAGGATAATGTAAGCACCGGGTAGCCATCTATTTTTTTAAATTCTTCAGAAAGACCCTTTGTGAGCGGGTTTAGAGAGAGGATTGCATCAGAGAATTTTTTATGGGCGCTTAAATCAATTCCTAAATCCCTTGAAGCCCAGATTTCAATCTTCATCGGTAGATTCATTTCCATCATGGAGATTTCGACTTCGACTAAAAATTTTTGACACAACCAGTCTCTGATGGTTTGTGTTTCAGCTGTTTCTCTAACTGATGAGGATTTTGTTTGCATTACGTCCATCATTTGTTTTGCCTCGGGAGGGAATACCTTATCAATTTCGACGGGCAAATCGATTTCAGAATATGTCTTTTTAGAATGATCAATCGTATAGATTTTTTTCAGATCGAGCCTGACGATAATTGAGCTTTCAGCCATATCCTCCCTCATTTTGTTTTTTGCTATCCATGTTTTTCCTTCTTCATTTTTTGCAGGCTGGGGCTGGCCCATGACAGTGGATTCCGTGTGTTTGCTTTTTTTGATGATGATATCTGCTTCTGCCGGGTTGGGGGAGAGGAGCATGGAGAAAGCGAAAAGCGAGGCTATTACCCCTATGATATTTTTCTTTGACATAGGTATTAATCCTTGGCGAATCTTTGTTTACTTTATCTTATTTTTCTCATGAAAGCAATTTTTTTGATGTTAAGGTGATGTCGATTTTAAATAAATTTTTTTTTAAATCCCGCCGGACATTGACATTTCAGCAAACCATACTTATAATATATATGAATCTGCTGGCTGGAGAGAATCCTCCTTAGCCCCGCTTCCTTTTCCAAACCTTGGCGCCTCGACAGCCAGCG
>CAYUXD010000356.1:0-2712 GCA_964448655.1 uncultured Eubacteriales bacterium | reverse complement strand
AGGACATTCTCAACTTGCGGACAGAACAACAGAAAAAGGGGCCTGTCCCCTTTTTTCTCCAGCCGGCTGATCAGAGCGAATGGAGAATGGCGTTGGGGTCAGACTTTGTCATCATTTTGAGGATTGGGCTACATTTTGTCATGTAGACATCATCTGCCGATAAAGTCTGACCCCGATGGGAGCTAGGCTATTTCCCAAAACCTTTTCTAATTAATTGGAAATGCTCACACCCGAATCCAAAACGTTGACAAGAGAGAGGCTTACTGTTATTCTTTTACCTCATTTTCGAGGTTTTTCTCCATGATTGAACGATACACACGTCCCGAAATGGGCGCCATCTGGACCGAAGAAAACAAATACCAGAAATGGCTTGATGTTGAACTGGCTGTCTGTGAGGCCTGGGCAAAAGCAGGTGAAATTCCTGCTCAAGCTCTAAAAAGGATTAAAGAAAAAGCTGGCTTTTCCATAAAGAGAATCGAAGAGATTGAAAAAGTTGTGAAACATGATGTGATTGCGTTCCTCACTTCTGTGGCTGAAAAAGTAGGCGAAGATTCCCGTTTTATTCATCTTGGCCTGACATCCTACGACGTTGTCGACACAGCTCTCTCTCTTCTTATCAAAGAAGCGCTGGGAAAAATCCGGAAAGATCTCGCTCCGCTTAAAGATACTCTTAAAGATGAAGCCTTGCGCTATAAAAAAACAGTGATGGTGGGCAGGACTCATGGAGTTCATGCTGAGCCGATTACCTTTGGAGTTAAACTCCTTGTCTGGTATGAAGAAATAAAGCGCCAGCTTCTTCGTCTGGAAAATGCCCTTGAGGTTATCAGCTACGGTAGAATTTCTGGCTCAGTCGGGACCTACATTCATCTCGACCCGAAAATTGAGCTTTATGCCTTAAAAAAATTAGGTCTTAAGCCAGCACATGTTTCCACCCAAGTCCTTCAGCGCGACAGGCACGCCGAAGTGCTCTCTGTGCTAGCGCTTCTCGCCTCCTCCCTGGACAAATTTGCAGTGGAAATACGCCATCTCCAGAGGACAGAAGTTCTGGAAGTGGAGGAACCTTTCACCAAAGGTCAAAAAGGCTCATCCTCGATGCCGCACAAAATGAATCCTGTTCGCAGCGAAAGAATCTCAGGTCTCGCCCGCATCGTCAGGTCTAATCTCCAGGCCGCCTTGGAAAACATCTCTCTCTGGCATGAGAGAGATATTTCTCATTCCTCAGCTGAAAGAATCATAATTCCTGACTCTTTTATTCTCACAGATTTTATCTTGGCTGAGACAGTCGATATCATAAAAAATTGGAAAGTCAATGCTGACAGGATGAAGGAAAATGTCGACCTAACGCGGGGTCTTATTTTTTCCCAGAGTGTTCTCCTTGCTCTCACGAAAAAAGGAATATCTAGGGAGCAAGCCTTTCGGCTTGTCCAGAAGAACAGCCTTAAAGCTTGGAAAGAACGCCTTGATTTTAAAGACCTTATGCAATCTGATAAGGAAATCAGAGAAATCTTAACCAAGGAAGAAGTCAATTCTTGTTTTTCTATCCGGCCTTATTTAGAAAAAATAGATTATATCTTCGACAGAGTTATTGGTGATGAAAGTTAGAATACTGGTCTCTCTTAAAGACAGTGTTCTAGACCCTCAAGGTCAGACTGTTAAAAATGCTCTTCATACTCTTGGCTATGATTCCATAAAAGATGTAAGGCAGGGCAAAGTCTTTGAGCTTGAACTGGAAGGGATTTCTGAAAAAGAAGCTGAAAAGATCATTCCTGAAATTTCTGACAAAGTATTAGCAAACCCCATCATCGAAAAATTTTCCTGGCAAATTTTAAAAAAAGGCTGAAATCTTAAGTAAAACTGGGGATGCCAATTCCCGGTCACAAATGGCTAAATTGAAATTTGGAGTCGTAATTTTCCCGGGATCCAATTGTGATTATGATACGTACTATGCCCTAAAAGACGTCTGTAAGCAAAAGACGACATTTCTCTGGCACAAAGAACATGACCTGAAAAACGTCGATTGCGTCGTTCTTCCAGGAGGTTTTTCTTACGGAGACTATTTAAGGTCAGGCTCTATCGCTGCCTTTTCCCCTTTAATGCAGGAAGTGAAAGAATTTGCCCTAAAAGGAGGGCTGGTGCTTGGAATATGCAACGGATTCCAGGTTCTTTTGGAATTGGGACTTCTTCCAGGAGCTATGCTCAGGAATAAAAATTTGAAATTTCTCTGCCAGTTCGTCCACATTAGAGTAGAAAACAATGAAACTCGTTTTTCGCACCAAGCAAAGAAGGGACAAATTCTGAAGATTCCTATCGCTCATTTTGACGGGAATTATTTCGCTCCTCCTGAGACAATACAAGAAATAAAAACTAACAGCCAGATTGTTTTCCGCTATTCAGACGCTGAAGGGCAGATCAATGAAGAGGCCAACGTCAACGGATCAGCAGAGAGCATTGCGGGCCTTATCAACAAAGCAGGTAATGTCCTGGGAATGATGCCTCATCCTGAAAGGGCTTCTGAAGTATTCCTTGGCAGCGAAGATGGCCGGGTTATTTTTGAATCAATAATTGCGAAACTGAACTAGCTTTTCCAGGAAAAGCGGAGCAAATAACATGATTGACAAGAAGATTATCGAAGAACACAACCTCACGCAGGAGGAGTACGAAAAAATTGTCCAGCTTATCGAGCAGAAGAAAGTCGAAGGAATCGCTGATATT
>CAYUXD010000355.1:0-2725 GCA_964448655.1 uncultured Eubacteriales bacterium | reverse complement strand
AATCTAGTCTCAGGTCACCTTTTCCGGATTAATGATAATACATAAAAATTCAAAAGGCTCTTGAAAAGGATTTTTGAACTGGTGATTTTTGTTTTGTTCTATTAAAAGACTTTGTCCCTTGGAGACAGTGATATCCTCTCCATTTTCATCGACAACCACTCCCTTGCCATTCTGTATTTTGACAACATGCTCGTGGTCATGACTATGGAAAGGAGTGTGACCTTCAGGAAGGATTTTGAAATGCCTCATGACGATTTTAAATGAGCCGTCGTCAGGTCCGATCAGGATTTTCTTTGTGACGTTCTTAATTCCTTCTTCCTCAACTTCGCCTTCAGGCACATCATCATCTTTTTTAATAATCATTTTCCCGCTCCTGAAGTTTTGCCATATCCGTAAAGAACCATTCCCGGGAGGCTGCCTGTGTACTTTTCTTTTTCAACAACCAGTTCTCCGTTAACAATGACATACATAAGCCCCTGACTGTATTGATGAGGATTGGAAAAAGTGGCCTTATCCTCAAACGTATTTCTATCAAAAATAGTTAAATCTGCATACAGCCCTTCTTTAATTATTCCTCTTTCTTTCAACTTCAATGTCTGAACCGGCAAAGATGTCATCTTTCTTACGGCTTCTTCCAACGGAATAACTCCGCGTTTTCTGACAAAATGGCCGATGACTCTGGGAAAAGTTCCATAGTTCCTAGGATGGGGAATTCCTTCTCCTTTAACTTGAACTGCACCATCAGAAGCATGCATATTGTAACGAAGGCGCATTAAATCCTCTACATCCTTCTCATCCATGACTCCTTAGATAATATAAATTTTTAGGAAGAGATATAGATTTTAGTCCAAGTTGAAAATCCCTGTCAATTTTTTATAAAAAATAATTTGATTTTACCCTGGAGTTTAATATAAATTTTATTTTAAGCTGTTTTCCCAAATAATTAATTTCTGAGCAATTTTGGAGGCATTGGATGGATAAGCTTATCTTTCTCGATAATGGAGCAACATCCTTCCCCAAACCTGAGGAAGTCTATACTTTTATGGATAATTTCTACAGGAATTTTGGAGTGAATCCCGGACGTTCAGGATATGATCTGTGCATGGAAACCGGAGTATTAGTGGATGAAACCCGAGAAATTCTGACAAGATTTTTTAACGGAAAAGACCCGAACAGACTTTGTTTTTCGTATAACTCTACAGATGCCTTAAATCTCGTTATAAATGGAATCCTCAAAGAGGGCGATCACGCGATAACCACCACAATTGAACACAATTCTGTGTTAAGGCCGCTTTATCACCTGTATAAATATAACGGGATTGAAGTCGATTATATCCCTTTTGATGGGAAGGGATTTGTTGACCCTGATGAGTTTCCAAAAAAATTCAAAAAAAATACAAAACTTGTCATTGTCAACCATGCCTCCAACGTGATCGGGACCGTTCAGCCAATAAAAGAGATAGGGAAACACTGCAGGGAGAATGGAATACACTTTGCCATTGATGCTTCTCAATCGGCTGGAAAGATCCCTGTAGATATCGAGGAGATGAATGTGGATGTGGTTGTTTTCACCGGTCACAAGTCTCTCCTTGGTCCCACGGGGATTGGTGGTCTTTATGTCAGGGAGGGAATTGAGATAAGGCATACCCGAGCAGGTGGGACAGGGGTCCGTTCTGCAGTCCGCACGCATCTCGATGAATATCCCTTCAGGCTTGAATACGGAACTTTAAATACTTTAGGAGTAGCAGGACTTCAGGCAGGATTGAAATGGATAGAGAAAAAAGGATTAAATAATATCCATGAGCAGGAAATGAAACTAACAGCCATGCTCAGGGATGGGCTTAAAAATGTCGAGGGAGTGACATTGTACTGCCAGGATGATTTGACAGACCACATCAGCATTCTACCTTTTAATATCGACGGTTTAGAAGCTATTAACACAGGCACTATTCTTGACGTGGACTACAATATTGCCTGTCGAACAGGTCTTCATTGTGCTCCACTCGTCCACGAACAGCTTGGCACAGACAAAATTAAGGGAGCAGTAAGGTCCGGTATTGGCCCTTTTAATACAGAAGAACACATAAATACAGCAATTAATGCGGTCAAGGAAATAGCTGAATCACGTAAAAAATAAGCCAGACTGGCTAGAAACGCTAAAAATACTAATATTTCTAGCTTTTATCAATTATCAAAGCATTTGCTACGATCTCGCAGATAGTTTTCACTTCGACTCCAAGCTTGTAGTGTTTATTGAGTTCCATGAGTTGATCAATGCAATTGTGACAGGGAGTCGCGACGATTTTAGCGCCAGTTTTTATGATTTGATCTGCCTTTATTTGGCCTGCTTTAAGGCGTCTCTGGCTGAAGCGGGTCATGGCCAGCTGACCACCCCCACCTCCGCAACAAAAATTTTTCTGGCGGTTAGGATACATCTCAATAAAATGGGCCACAGCATGTTTTAGAATATACCGCTGTTCTTCTACTATTCCTCCCAGCCTAACAAGGTTGCAGGGATCATGAAGAGTGACAGGATTGGAGTTGAGAGAAGCATCGAGTTTAATACGACCCTGTTGGATATAGTCAGCCACAATCTCAAGAATGCTCTTGACTTCAAAACCGTATTTTTTGCTTAACCATTCCGGGGCTTCCCATCTGTTGGCGTTTAAGCCATGACCGCATTCTGCAAGAACAAGTGTCCTGCAACCCAGTTTTTTCATAGACT
>CAYUXD010000354.1:0-2727 GCA_964448655.1 uncultured Eubacteriales bacterium | reverse complement strand
GCTGTCCTGATTAACTCCTGAAGAATTAGGGGGACACAATCATTGCTGCCCAAACGTTTTTTTTAAAAATATTTCATCTTACATAAGTAATTTCAGTCTTTTAGGAGAAAAAATCATCTTAATCGATTTGAAATGAATTTTCTGATTTTTTTCTATGACTTCAATAATGTCAACACAAATATTTGTATTTTAAGCTTAAGGGGACACTATTGATTGTGTCCCCTTATTTAAAAGCTGATTTTTATTCCTGCTCGAAGAGAAAGTCCTGAAAAAGCAGCATTCTTTAATACGACATATTCAAAGCCTATACCGCGGTGAAATCCAACCCCATTAGACTTCACAGTGCCATCAGATTGACTGAAGCAGCTGATCTCAAAAATGCTTTCATCCATTTTCATATAAAATTGACAAACCAGGGGATGTTTAGTATAAATGCCTTTCTTTTATGAGGGATGAAAAATAAGGTTCTTTTCTCTGCTTCTTTGTTCCACGCTCTCAATGATGCTGCGACTGTCACTGTCCCGATGATCTTCCCTCTTTTCTACACGCAACAGTTTATCATCAAAAAATATTTTCATATCGGCGTTTTGTCAAACCTGGGGCTCCTAGCTACTTTCCTCTTCCAGATTATTATTGCTAATATCTCTGGCAAGGTTGAACACAAGCTCTTGCTCTTCGTTAGCTATATTGGAATTTGCGTTACGCTTTCCCTGATAACATTATCTTCTACCTTTGCTTCTCTTCTTTTCATCTATCTACTAATGAGAGCTTTCACCAGTTTTTACCACTCAGTAGGGGTAGCTTGGGTTTCAAAAACTCATCCAAGCCAGGGGATTGATTTTGCCATGGGAATCCAAAGTGGGTCAGGAAATCTTGGAGTCTTTCTTGCTTTCATATCTTCTGGCTATCTTGCCCAGAACTTTAACTGGAAAGCACCGCTCTTTGTTTGGGCTGGTGTGGCCTTTTTTCTCGGCTCGATAAGCTTCTTGGCTGTAAGAAAGACTTCTACGAGGAGTGAGGAAGTCTCCAGGCCTGACTTTTCATCATGGATGGAGACGCTGAAGAATATTAAAATCTATATCCCTGGATTTGTTTTTGGGGGAGCATGCTGGGGAACGACTGTTTTTTATGCTCCTTCCCTGCTCAACCATAGATTCCAGATTCCTTTGGGACAAACCGGTCTTTATCTTGCCCTATGGGTCGGAGTCGGAACAGTCATGACCTATCTCTTCGGATTATTAAGCCGGTATTTAGGCCGGTTGAAAATTTCTGTTTCTGCGTTTATCGGAGCTACGTTCTTTCTTTTTATACTGGGGATAGCTCCTGTGAAAGAGCTGGCTCTGGTAAGCTTATTCTTTTTTGGGGCTTTCATTTTTCTTGTCTATCCTAGTTTTCAATCCTTTGTTGGAGATGAGGTTTCGCCTAAGAATCAGGCTCAGGCTTTTAGCCTTGCTGCCAATGTTCAGATGCTCACCGGCGCAATCGTCGTCCTTGTAGCCGGATTTCTCTCGGATAGGTTTGGGATAAATTCGCCTTTTCTTCTTATTGGAATGCTTGGAGCCGTTATTTCTGTTTTTTACCTATTCAAAAGATCTTTACTGGGAAAAAGGCAACTATTAACTGGGTAATTGCCCATGATGGGAACATCATTCACGAACGATGTAAATGGCTTTATGTTAGCTTTTTCAGCTTGATGAGCTTCCCTGGGAGCTTTCATGTCCATTTTCCTCCGTCGAGAACAAGCTCACCGTTGATCAGCAGGTATTTGACTCCCTCGCTGTAGGCATGGGGATTAGAAATAGAAGTCCTGGTCTTTATGTTATTCAGATCAAGGACAACTATGTCAGCTTTGTATCCATTCTTTATCCAGCCTCTATCATCCCAGTTCATGATTTCAGCTGGAAGCGAGGTTTGCGATCGAATGACATGGGGAAGGGAAACACTTTTTCGCTTAAGGGCATATTTTTTAATTTTATGGAGAAACGTAGAATAAGAACGGATATGCATAAGTCCTATGCCGTAAGGGGGAGAAGTTCCATCACTTCCTGTGCCCACATAGTCTTTTTTCATGATATACTCGATATCCTCTTCGCCTATCCGGAGAGGGACGCACCTGGCTCCCATAAGTTCCAGTTCTATGGCTGTTTCTTCTACGGATTTTCCTTTCATAGCCGCAACTTGTTTTAAAGACTTGCCTTCAAGGTTTTTATCAACACAAATACCAACAATGAAATTTTCCGGGCCTGTTATGTTATCTATGTACTCTCTGATTTGCTCCCTGATCTTCTGAGCTTCTTCTGGATTAGCCATCCTCTCTAAAAACAAACTCCTTTCTTTTGTATCGTCCGGCCCCCTGAAATTTCCGGAGCTGATTAAACTCCTGGAAACAAGCCTTACCAGCCTATTTCTGGGAATTTCGTTGAGAAACTGCAGATGGCGTTCAGAGAGAGGATAGTAAGGTGTAACTTTTTTATAGAGTTCAATCAGCTGGGAATCTCTGAGATGGTCAAAAATCGCTTCAATATCATCTGATGTCAACCTTTCGCTCTCTACTCTTTCTCTGCCTTCTGTTTCTTCAATTCCCAGCCAGGCTGACCTCGGAATTAGGCTCATGTACGGATAGCCGTTTGAGAATTGATAAGGATACTGGTCAGCCGTGACTTTTATCCCCTTTGCTCGGGCTTCTTCTATGATGGCGCAGGCGTCTTTGACAAGACCCCAATTCCT
>CAYUXD010000353.1:0-2728 GCA_964448655.1 uncultured Eubacteriales bacterium | reverse complement strand
TCCACGTATTATATTCCAATCGTTCGGATTATCTTCTCTTTCAATGAGATAAAACCAGCCCTCGCCAACAGCCTCAAACCTCACCCTATGGTTCAATCTTGTATTAACAGCCTGAAATTTTGCCCTCTGTAAAGTTGTCAGGACTTCTCTTGCTGAACCCTCTATCTTTCTTGTCTCCAAAGTATTCAGGATGTTCGGATAGAATATTAGAGCCATGATGCCTATTATCGCTACGGCCATCAGAATCTCAACTAAGGTGAAGCCTTTCCGGGCAGATGCAGATTTATCCCTGGTCTTTGCTTTTTCGTGTTTGTGCTGAGAAATTCTTAATTTATTCTTCATTCTCTGCCTCGCTTCGGAAAAAATGGGTGCTCCAGGCACGATAACCACTCTCTACTGCAATCGGAACTATCTTCCTCGCTCCATGTATTTCCTTTTTGAAATTTTTTTAATCTTGGCCCTGTCCCTGTTGTTCTAATCTTATACCTTTTCTGAAATGCTTTCAAGAGATCCATCATTTCGTTAAACCAAACAAACAGCAAAGCCAGGGCTAACTGAACCCAAGCCTCCACCCGTTGAAATAAAGAATGTGCACTTAGCACTTTTATACATAGCAACTATATTAATACATTTAATGTCCCGCATTCTCAATACCCTTTCAAGATGAAATTTAGGGTGATATTTACCTGAACAGCCTTAACCTCGCTATAAGAGCTTTCTCACCCTAAGAGGCTAATAGTTTTTTTATAGATATAGATAAGATTAGTAAACAATAAAGATAAGCAGAGGGAGGGATGTTTTTGCTTTTTATAGCTTTTTTATAACAAAAATATCTCTTGTCCCCTTCTCGACTTTAAACTTATCTGATGCGGGAAGTCCGAGAATCCAGACGATTTTGTCTTCGGAGAGAAAGACTGGGCGTCTTTCCCTCTCTGATAGCGGAATACCTTTAGCTCTCATTATTTCCTTGAGCTTATTTTGACCAGGGGCTCCTAAAGGCTGATACCGGTCTCCTTCATTGCGGTTTCGCACCAAAAGGGGAAACTTCAGTTTCCCCAGATCAAGGAAAGCTCTGGTTTGATCATCGAAATCAAGGGGGAGAGATTTCCCTCTTTTTGCCTTTTTCCCCTCAAACTTCAATTTGAGCTCTTTTATTTCAAGAGGCCCTTTCCCTTCCCACCTGTATTCATACCTTATCTCAGGAGGAATTTTGCCTTTCAAAAATATCTGATCTTGCTCTCTTCGCAGAACATGGTCTTTTCTTAAAGGGAATTCTTTCCCCTCCTTCAGGCATAAAACAGATTCAACATCTTCGAAAGAAATTTCTCTCAGGTTTCCCCTTAACTCAGAAATAAAATCCCGGACAACCCGCCTGGCCATTGCCCTGGGAAGAGAGGAAAGAGGTTTTACCTCAAGAGAAATCCTATTGTTCTTTTTCGATATCGCTCTTTTCGCTTTCTCCTCGGCTATTTTTTCCAAAAAACTGTCTTCATCACGGATAATGGAGGCTATCCTGCCCAGGCTGGATACTATTTCAGGCTCGAAATTCTGTTTAATATAAGGAATAAGATCCAGCCTGATCCTGTTCCGCAAAAAACGCCGGTCAAGATTGCTATCGTCGATGCGGAATTCTATCCCTTTCTTTATAAGATAGGTCTCGATATCCTGGCGTTCGATCTGAATGAGAGGCCTGACAATCATTCCTTCCACCAGGGGAAAGATGCCGCCGAGTCCTCGAAGCCCGCTTCCCCTCATGAGCCGCATCAGAAAAGTTTCTGCCTGATCGGTCATCGTATGACCAGTGGCGATTTTAGCTCCCCCGATCTTGAGAGCAGTTTTTTTTAAGAAATCATACCTCAGCTCTCTTCCCGCTTCCTCGATGTTCAGCTTCTTTTTCCGGGAATAGGAGCGAACATCCCTGCTGCCAACAAAAAGAGGAAGGGAATATTTCTGGGCCATGCGCCTGACAAATTGTTCATCCTCATCCGCGGTTTGGCGAAGCTTGTGGTTAAAATGACCCAGGAAAAGCTCAAAAGACCATTCTTCTTGCAGTTCAAGGAGCAGGTTGAGTAAACCTGTGGAATCCACTCCTCCTGAACAGGCGATAAGAATCCTGTCTTTTTTCCCGAGGAGCTTGTACTCCTGGATGGTCTTTTTGATTCTGTATAAGATCATTTGATTCTGCTTCACCCAGGAAATGCAAAGTGGCGGTGGAGGGACTCGAACCCCCGACACTGCGGATATGAGCCGCATGCTCTAACCACCTGAGCTACACCGCCGGTGGCTAAAATTTTAGCCAAATCCCCGATCTAAGTCAATTTAAGTTAATACATTGTCCAGGACATATTAACCCATATTCCCCATATTAAACACAAAAAACACTTAACAGAATCACTCTAAATTGTTATTATATAACAAGATAGAGGTTTAAAATGTCATCGAAAATGAAGTACACGAAGGGTGAAAGATTAAATATTCGTTTTAACAGAAAAATAAAGCTTGAATTTCATGGCGCAAGATTGACATCTGATGGTGGCCTTCTTGCTTACCGCGAGCTTGATGAGGAATTAGGACTATTCGAGTCGGCATCTGCTGTTATGAACGATAGACGAACCGGGCGCAATATTAAGCATGACATAACCAACCTGCTGCGCCAATCTGTATACAGTCGGATGGCAGGATATGAGGATGTCAATGATGCTCAGCGTTTATCAGTTGATCCTGTCAT
>CAYUXD010000352.1:0-2738 GCA_964448655.1 uncultured Eubacteriales bacterium | reverse complement strand
CCTCTACTGGTGGATAAGGATTGTTGTCCCCGCTGCTATCCTATTTGTGGGTATCAACTGGCTCTTGGAGTATGTCTTCAACATCAAAATATTCGGATAAATATTTATCCCTTGTATAATAGCTTTCCTTCTTGAAAACCTAACTCAAGCGCCTTCAAATTTATTTTAAGGCTTTTCTTTCTACTAGCCACCTCCAATACGTATTTCAGATCTTCGTATTTAAAAGGGACTAATCCTGTTCCCACAGAATAACCGATGAGGACTATATTGGCAGACCTTATCGAACCAATTTTAGAGGCTGCTCCGGTTGCATCATATGCCCTTAAAGTTATATCTATCTCTTTCATGAATTTAATAATACTCTTGTTGAATTGATTCACACTCTCAAGGTTTGCAAAACAGATACCGCCACGTTTTAAGAAATGCAAGGTCCTGTAGGTCTCATTCACTTCAAGAGAATAGAGAATATCAGCATTACCTTTTCTTATCAGAGGGCTTTGAAACTTACCAAGCTTCAGATGGGCGATAACTGAGCCCCCTCGCTGACTCATGCCGTGAGTTTCCGAGCCCATAATATCCAGACCAATTTTAAGTCCAAGCTCAGAAAATACCTTTGAAGAAAACAGTATTCCCTGTCCCCCGATCCCGGCTAATATTATCTGCAAATTCATAGCTATTAAAGAGATTATGGCTTTTGTCTATTAAGGCAAAGCCCTTAAAGTTCTTTACACTGTCATTGCGAGCCCGAAGGGTCTGCAGATCCGCCGCTGTGAATTAAGCGTGCAATCTCATGCTATAAATTGCGGGTTTGATGAATCAAACCCCTACAGCCTTTTTTATGAGATTGCGCAGCCTGTTCCGAGCAAAGCGAAGGAATCTTCTTCGGTCGCCCGCAATGACATTTCAATCAATGCGCTTGTATCAGATGCCAACTTTATTTTATTTCTCAATCGGGATGATAGCTCCTTTTGGGCAGGCATCTAGACACACACCGCAGTCCACGCAAAAATTTCGGTCTATCTCGACGCGGTTTTCTCCTTCAATAGAATAAAGAGCGGGGCATTCAAAAAAATCAAGGCAGTAGTTACAGCCGTTGCAGTTATCTGTAATCTCCACTTTTACAGGATTTTCCTCGCATGCCTCTGGGTAGCGGATAATACAGGGATGTCTGGCAATGATCGCAGCAATTCCACCATCTCTTCTCTGAGAATATTTTTTTGCCTCCTTCAAAAGTTTTACTAAATTTTTCACATCATAAGGGTCTATGGTCTTAATCCATTTGACTCCACACCCTTTAATCAATTCCTTAAGAGGTATTTTTCTGCCCTCACTTCC
Source organism: uncultured Eubacteriales bacterium (assembly GCA_964448655.1). Lineage (GTDB taxonomy): Bacteria > Acidobacteriota > Aminicenantia > Aminicenantales > Aminicenantaceae > SOIV01. The sequence goes on along the minus strand of CAYUXD010000352.1, from coordinate 1,403 downwards.
ATCAGCAGTTATTCCCAAGCCTGGAGTAGGCTGCATCCCTGTCATGGCGGTTATTTCATTGTCCAGGATGACTAGAATAAACCGCGCATTATTATAGACGGCATTTAAAAGAGAAGTAGTTCCTGAATGATAAAAGGTTGAGTCGCCCATGGTGGCAACGATAGGAATATCTTTTTTATCCTGATGATAAGCTTGATAAAACCCGCTGGCCAAAGTAATCCCAGCTCCCATATCGAGGACGGTATCAACTGCCTTCAGATTGAGTCCGAGTGTGTAGCAGCCTATATCGCTGGCATAGATAGCCTTTGGGAGTGCCTTTTTAATGGCGAAAAATGCAGCCCTTTCAGGGCAGCCGGCACACAAGGTTGGCTTTCGAACTCGAAGCTTAAGTTTTTCGACAAGTTTATCAAGTTTAGAATCTGTTATTTTTTCTACCTTAGCTATTCCAAGTTCTCGCAAAACCTCTGCCAGAATATTATGAATCCCATCAGGATCAAGTTCTCCCTCTAAAGGAATATGACCTGTTAGTCTCCCCAGTACTTTACTTTTATCGATAATCTGAGACTCAATAACAGAGTCAGTCTCTTCAATTATTAGAACCTTCTTGTGTCTTTCAATAAAATCCGCAATTCTTTTTTGGGGGAGTGGATGAGGAGTTCCTATCTTCAGGACATTGATTGCACTTTTTAAGTTTAGCTCTTCAAGAATATCCATGAGGTTAGCAAAGCTCACCCTGCAGGTAATTATGCCAAGGGAAGCGCCCCGGGATTTCCCAACCTCATAATTCCATTTGGTATCGTTTTCAAATCTTTCCCGTATCTTCTGTAAGGTTTCATTCAGCTTTTTATGAAGCACAAGCCTGTATTTTGGGGTAGCTGCCCATCGTTCAGGATTTTTTTCGAAATTTGCCGGCCTATCGAGCACCTTAAGGGGCGAAAGCCTCACGCTCTGCTTGGCATGCGAGACTCTTATTGTAGGGCGCAAAAGTACAGGAATCTGGAATTTTTCAGAAAGCTCAAAGGCTTCTTTTACCATTTCCTTCGCCTCTTGAGGAGTCGACGGATCGTAGGCAGGAACCTTGGCAAACATGGCAAAGAAACGGGAATCCTGTTCTGTTTGAGAACTATGAGGACCCGGGTCATCGCAGCTAATTATGACCAGCCCTCCGATAACGCCAGTATAAGCTGAACTCATCAGAGAATCAGAAGCAACATTAAGACCTACCTGTTTCATAGCAACTGCTGCCCTCTTCCCTGTCAAGCTTGCTGCCAGGGCATTATCATAGGCAACCTTTTCGTTTGCGGACCATTCAATGTAAGTGTTAAGGCCCAGCTCTTTTTTGAATTCCACTACTGCCGGAACAATTTCAGAGCTTGGAGTACCAGGATAGGATGTAACAACAT
>CAYUXD010000351.1:0-2740 GCA_964448655.1 uncultured Eubacteriales bacterium | reverse complement strand
AAAACGAGGTCCGTCAAATCCCCAGGCTGACTTTCCGTCCTTTGTCTTGACAAACACCTCAAACTCGAAGCCCTGGGCTATGGCTGGCCCGGCAAAGTTTACTGTTGCTGTGGAAGTCTCGTCAACCATAATCGGCAGATCCTCAACAGAGAAGGATGATACAGATATTGGAGGAACAGACTGAAAAGTCTCCTTTTTGCTGCTTATTGATGACGTTTTTGCTTCAATCACAAAGTAATCAGGCGCTTCTAAGCCTAACTGGATATCAAAGGAACCTGTTTTTTCGCCTTCTGGAATTGTGATTTCAGAAGGAATAGTAACATGTCCAGGAGTCTCCAGGATCAGGTGAACTCTTGTTCCCCCTGAAAGAGCAGGCTCGCTCAATGTGAGAGTCGCCTCTGCTGTCTCCCCTTTTACTGCCGGTGCATGCTCCAGGATAATCGCTTCAATTTCAGGCGGACAGATGACTTCCACTTCCTCTGTGACAGTGTGGCCTCCCTGGATGACTGTCACCACAGCAGAAGTGCCGCAAAGAGCAGCCGACTTTCTCCCGTCAAGCACACGGAAAGGGAATGAAGCCGTTGTTTCCCCAGCCGGAATGTGAAGGGCGCCACTAACGACAAAACTGTGATGCCTTGATCCCTGGAGATCTCTTATCTCCGCCGTCAGGTCAAGCCCGCCTTCCGGAGCAGGCTCCTTCAGCACGGCAGTCGCATAGGCAAGTTGATCTATTAAAATCCTTTTCTGATCCACGGAAACAGATGAGATAAACTTCGGGGCATTGAGGCTAACACTTGCCCACATTTTACTTATTGAGGAAGCCTGGGCCTCAATGGAAATAGAGTTCGGGGCCTCTCCGGATATCTGGATCTCAAAGTTTCCGGTTCTCTCGCCCTCCGGAATCCTTATCTCAGCAGGAATGTTCATGGCTTCAGACTCTCGAGGAACGAGTTTAACCACTGTACCTCCCTGTAGAGCAGGCTCACGCAAGGTGATGGTGGCCTGGGCTGTCTCGCCTTTTACAGCCGGTTGAGGAACGATAACAAAGGATTCAATGGCAGGCGGCCAAATAACCGGCACTTCTTCTGTGACTCGATATCCTCCCTGGACAACATTCACAACCACACCCTCAGTGTGGGCAGTTGACGCCAAAAGGTTAAAAGAACCTCGTGTCTCTCCGGCGGGAATCTTGATGCTGAACTGAGGGCCAAAGGTATTCGCAATGCTTCCTTCTTTTGTGGTGAATTCCACTTTGAGATTCAGGTCTCCTTCAGGAGCAGGCTCTTTAAGCCTCACGGTTGCGGTTGCGGTTTGATCGACAATGACCGGTTTCGGTTCGACAGATACAGATGATATGATCACAGGAGGATTCACGGGCAGCTTTATCTCTCTTGAGCTCAGTGAGGAAGTCTTCGCTTTGATCGTGATGTATTCGGGCGCTTCCCGAGAAATTCTAAAATCAAAGGTCCCATCTTTTTCCCCTTCAGGAATCACAATCTGGGAGGGAAGGGAAACAGCTTCTGGGTGATCTGTGCTCAAAATGACCTCTGTTCCCCCTGTGAGGCCAGCAGCCCACAGTTTTACAGTCGCCTGGGCTTCCTCACCCGCATGAACAATCAGAGGCTCAATTATCAATTGACTGATCTTCGGCGGCCAGACAACATCGACTTCCTCGGTTAGGCGACGGCTGCCTTGGATCACACTGACATGGACACGCCGCGGCAGTTCCTTGGACGTGCGGAGCTGGAAAGTGCTTTTTTTCTCCTCGGCTGGCACCTGAATTCTGAAGGGAGATCCGAATCCTGCAGCATGCCGCCCCTCAGGAGATTTGACCTCAACCACAAGATCGAGGCCTCCTCGCGGAGCTGGATTGTTCAAGGTCACTGTGGCGGTCGAAGGCTGGTCTGCGAATATCGGTTTGGGCTCAATCGAGAGACTGGATACGTAGACAATCGCACTGGTATCGATTTCATACTTTTGAGGCTCGACAATCTTGGGAGGCTCATCGGGTTTTACAGTATGAACCTCTTTTCCTTTAATTCTTCCCATCACGTTGATGGTTCTGGTAATCGCTTTACTCTGTGTCCGGTTCTTATCGACAGCGATAACACGTAAATATTGACGTCCCGATTTGGTGGCTTTAAATTGAACAGAGAGAGTCACGTTTTTCTGCCCATTTGCTCTTTTTTTGACGGTTCTTCCTTCATACTGAAATCCGACATAGTCGATGCCAATATTGCTGGTTGCTGTGATCGTGGCAGTGAAGGATTCGCCGTATGCAACAGATGTGGGCACAACCACTTTTATTACAGAAGGTGCCTCTTTGCTTTGAATGGCAGCAGAGAGAGAAATAGAAACGAAAGAACCGGTGAAGAGGATCAAAAGGAGATATTTATAAAAAAGTTTTGAGTTTGGTTTATTCAATATATTCACTTTACCTCCTGATTTGAGAGATTTTCTTTTTCATCAAAACAAGATTACCATTCTGCTTTTCCCGGATTTCGCATTATAGAGTTAATAGGAGATTATATCTCAAAAATATGGATGTCAACAGAGATAAGAATGTTAAAAGAGAAAAAAGGTGAGAAGGGAAAAAAGATTTAAATCATGTTCATTAAAATTGGGGACTGTCCCCAATTCCCTTTCCTCATCAACTGTCCACCTGGTAATGTAATAATTCGCTCTGTATCCTTTTTCAACCCGGGAAAGACAGGGCTTTAGGGGATTTGGCTTCCAATTT
>CAYUXD010000350.1:0-2745 GCA_964448655.1 uncultured Eubacteriales bacterium | reverse complement strand
AGGTTCGCCTGCTGACTCAAAAACTATTTCCTTCCCTCTTTCTTGAGAATAAATATGTCTTCGATCAAGCATTGTTATTCCGACTGTAGCTGCACCAAAATAGCGTGCTGCAGCTTTAATTAATCGGGCTGCTTCTTCTGGGCTTCCTTCATATTTCTCCACTCCTCGTTGTTCTGGAGTGCGCACGGATTTACTTGTCCAGGCACGGGTACCTCTATTCAAACCTCCTAATTGAGAGATAACCCAGGCCGCATCAGCCAGGGCCCGGTCTTCAAGTCTGTAGCCGGGGCGCTTTTCCAGGTAATACTTTATCGTTTTGTCTCTACTTTCTTTCATCAGTTTTTTTTCATTTTCCTCCCCATAATATCTGGTAAAGGAGCCGAATACATTATTACTCGCATTAAATCTCGAATAAACATTATCATCAACAGACAATTTAGGCCTCGGAATCATCTTAACCCACCTGGGGTGGCCGTAAACACTTCTGCCAGGGGAAGAGGGGGAATTATCCGCGCTTGATGCCAAGCCGCTCCCCACGGCCAGGCCTGCCCCTCCAAAGCCAAACTTAAAAAAATCTCTTCGATTCATCGTAAGACTCCTTTAAAACGATATAAAAGAATTTGCTCTTTTGGGCAGCGGGACCGCTATTTCTTTCTTCTTTTTACGCCCGTATCGGGAAAAGCTGCAAAAATACTGCCCGGGAATTTGATCCTCATATTTTTCCTCACTTCTGGTCTTCATTAAAAAATTAAGGTGTCTTTCCTCTCTTTAATAAAGTCAAACCATGGCCCGCAGGATATAGACCAGGGAGGGAAACGGGCAGTCTTCCCTTTATATCTATTTCTCCAAAGAGAGCTTTAGCAGCAGCTTTTTGAGCTTGCTCAGCCCATCTGTATGCACAGAGGTAGGAATCGACAAAAGAAAAATGCCTCAAAAAATAGGGGCTGCCAAAAGAGACGACAACAACTGGCGTGGAATTCGCTGCTGCCTCCTGAACAAGCTGGATATGTCTAAAATCAAGGTCAACAGTCCCCTTCCAGGCACTTAGAGAGGAGAAAAGAGCAAAGACGATAACATCTGCTTTTCTCGAGTTCTCTACTGCTTCTCGCATAAATTCTTCTCCTGTAAATGTATCAGCGTAGAAACTAATCAGGCCGGGGCATCTTTTTTTGACTTCTTGAATAAAAGTTCTTCCTGCAAAATAGCCTCCTGGGTCGCTACTCAACGAAAAAACAGCGATTTTCTGAGTTGAGCCCGAAAGAGGAAGAACTGAACCTTCATTCTTGACTAATGTGATCGAACTCTCAAACACCCGGTCTGCATTCTGCAGATGTTCCTTTGTAGCCACCATCTCATCCAGAATATCTAAATCCACCAGTCTTTTTTTATGAAGGCCAAGCCTTGCTTTTGCCTCCAGAATTCTTTTTACAGATATATTGATTCTTGCTTCTGAAATCTGATCGTTCCTTACAGCCTGGATAAGAGATTCGATGACTTCATCTGGCTTGGGCGGAAGAAGTATTATGTCCACTCCAGCCTGAACAGCTTTCAAAGCTGCCTCTTCTGGGGAGTAAAGAGTCGTAACTCCTCCCATCCCCATAGCATCTGTGACGATAAGACCATCGAAGCCAATCTCATTCCTTAGAAGACCGGTTATGATGAGAGGAGAAAGGGTAGCCGGAGTATCGGGAGTAGGATCAAGTGCGGGAAGCTGAAGATGAGCGGTCATGATGGCCTGTACCCCAGCCTCGATAGCTTGTTTAAAAGGATAGAGTTCAACCTTCTCCAGGCGGCTTCGATCTCCTCCTATAGTGGGAAGAAGGCTGTGAGAATCCTGATCCGTATCCCCATGGCCAGGAAAATGCTTAGCCGTTGCTATCAGGCCGTTCTCCTGGCAGCCCTTTATGAAGGCAATTGCCAAACGGCTAACCTGTTCGGGATCTTCACCAAGAGAGCGGACATTGATGATAGGATTCTCAGGGTTGATATTCACATCAACCACAGGAGAATAAGTCATATGAATCCCAAGAGCCCTGCCTTCAAGGGCGGTTACTTTACCCATGAGATAGGCTAGCTCCTCAGACCAGGTTGCCCCTACCGCCATAAGAGGGGGAAATAAGGTAGCGCCTGAAATCTGATTCCCGACGCCTCTTTCAAAATCAGAAGCAATCAAAAGCGGTATTTTTGCCAGTTCCTGTACGGTATTTGTTAAATGAGCTGTTTCGTAAACTTCTCCCCCAAAAAGAATCAAGCCTCCAATCTTTCGCTCCACAATCAGGGACTTAAGCCTCTCGATGTAATCACTATCCAGGTTTACAAATTGACCATTATAGCGCCAGGCTACCATCTGACCAATCTTTTCTTCTAAGGTCATCCTGGCCATGGTCTTTTCAACCCACCTGGCTTCTGAAGAGGCAAAAGCCATCTCGGGTTTGTACACAACACGAGCACAACCTGCAGCAAGGATAAGCAATAAAAGGAGAAGGGTAAGAGAAGAGGCTTTTGAAAGATTTATCATTCTTGGATAATCTTTCATTTTATAATATGTCCTTGGTCTTTCAAATTTTCTTTTTCCTTTTTTTATTTTTCAATCAGTTTTTTTAGTGTAAATAGTTCGAGTGGGAAAGGGGATGCCGATGTTGGCCCTGTTCAGGGCGTTATAGATCTCATCTGTCATTTTAAGCTGAGTTGAATAGGCTTCTGTATAGCTCTTTACCCATGCTCTGGCGACAAAATCCAGAGAAA
>CAYUXD010000349.1:0-2747 GCA_964448655.1 uncultured Eubacteriales bacterium | reverse complement strand
AGAGGAGGAAGAGAAACCGAAGGCTGAAACAAACTCAGAAACAGATTCAGGGCCGAAAAAACCTGTCAAGTCTTTGGTTGTCTCCAAGCAGGAGATAACAATTGGGTATATCAATTCAACCCATGTTGAAATTCTTTCAGGCGTTAAGCTCGGCGATGTGGTAGTCACGACCGGATTAAGCAGCTTAAAAGATGGGGCCAAAGTTAAGGTTGTCGAGAAATGAAGAATTTAATTAATGCTTCAATCCGACGCCGAGTTACAGTCTCTATGTTCACGATAGCTGTTCTCCTTTTTGGTCTTGTTTCCTTTTCACGGTTGAAAATAAACCTGCTTCCCGAACTAACCTTTCCTACCTTGACAATCAGGACCGAATATCCTGGAGCAGCACCAGCAGAGATAGAAAATTTAATCACCAAACCCGTAGAAGAAGTGATTGGGGTGATTAAAAATGTTCAAAAAATTAGCTCAATCTCCCGGTCCGGCCAATCAGATGTCATCCTTGAATTTGGGTGGGGTACTGATATTGATTACGCCATTCTGGAAGTTAGAGAAAAGATGGATTCACTGGAACTTCCCTTAGGCGTTCGCCGCCCCTCTATCCTTCGGTTCGACCCTTCTCTCGACCCAATCCTGCGCTTTGGTCTGTTCCGAGAAAAATCAGAGGAGAGCCAAAAGCAGGTCACTGCCGAAACTCGTAAAACCGAATCCAAAGTTCAAGGAGCGGAGATTTCAGAGGCCTTTAATGAGGAAGAACTCAAATATCTGAGGCGCTTTGCTGACGAGCAGATAAAAAAAGAGCTGGAAGCAGCACTGGGTGTGGCTGCTGTTAGAATAAGCGGAGGGCTGGAAGATGAGATACAGATCTATATCGACCAGATGAAGGTGGCGCAGCTTAAACTCTCGATTGGGACAATATCCGGTATTCTTAGCGCTGAAAATGTGAATCTATCCGGTGGTCGTTTGGAAGAAGGCACGCACCAATTTCTGGTCCGAACCCTGAACCAGTTTAAATCCATCGAAGAAATAGGTGAGGTGATAGTTGCGCATAAAAATGGTACGCCCATCTATCTGCGGGACATCGCTGCTGTTCGTCAGGGGTTCAAAGAACGTCAGGCTGTGACGCGCATGATGGGCACTGAAGCAGTGGAAATAGCAATTTACAAGGAAGGAGACGCAAACACAGTCTCTGTGGCTCGTGAAGTTGACAAAAGACTTAACCGGGTTAAAAAAATACTGCCCTCAGGCTTAAAAATGGCTAAAGTCTATGATCAGTCAACCTTCATCCAGCAGGCTGTCAATGAGGTTATTAATGCAGCTATTATCGGAGGTCTTCTTGCCGTTTTTATTCTTTATTTTTTTCTTCGTAAATTCTGGGCAACACTTATCATATCACTCTCCATTCCAATATCAGTTATTGCCACGTTTAACCTGATGTATGGTGCTGACCTCTCTCTAAATATTATGTCTCTCGGGGGAATAGCTCTGGGCATCGGAATGCTTCTTGATAATTCAATCGTTGTCTTGGAGAATATCTCCCGCCACAGAGATCAGGGGAAAAATGTTCTCTCGGCTGTCAGCGAAGGTGCAGGTGAGGTGGGAACCGCGGTGACTGCTTCCACCCTGACCACAATAGCTGTGTTTTTTCCGTTGGTTTTTGTCAAAGGAATTGCAGGACAGCTTTTCCGTGATCAGGCGCTAACCATAACATTTGCCCTGATGGTTTCCCTTTTAGTGGCCCTTACATTGATTCCCATGATGGCTTCTCTTGAAGGCAGAAAAAGAGAGACTATCACAGCTCCTGAGATAAAAAAGCCTCGCACCGGCATCAGAAAATTATTAAGAAACATCCGCATGTTTATCTTCACCACCATTCCTGTCTACGTTTTTAAGTTCGTTTTTGGATTATCCCGGATCTTCTCCCGAGTTTTTCTTTTCCTTTTGAGACCCTTTTTGAACACTTTTTCCAAAGGCTACGCAATTCTAGAAGAACGCTACCTTCCATCTCTAAGATGGGCATTAGGACACAGAGGAATTGTCCTGGCTGTTGCAGCAGGATTTTTCCTAGTAACATTGCTCTTGATTCCCAAGCTGGGTATAGAATTAATCCCCCAGCTTTCCCAGGGAGAATTCAGGATAGAATTTCGGTTGCCTCCTGGAACGCCACTGGAGAAAACTGATCAAACAATTGCTGCCATTCAAAGATCAGTCAACGAGATTGATAACGTTAAAATGACTTTTTCAGTTACTGGAAGTGGGAACCGTTTCGATACAAATCCCGAACATGGAGGTGAAAATTGGGGGGAGCTGAATGTGGCAATGATTCCAGGTTCTTCTCGGATGAATGAGGAACAGGCCATGAAAGGGATTCGAAAAGACTTAGAAACTTTGCCAGGCTTACAGTATAAATTTTATCGTCCTACATTATTTACGTTTAAAACACCGATTGAAATCGAGATAGCTGGTTATGATCTAAAAACGCTGAAGAGAGTGAGTGACGAGATAATCCGGCAGATGAGATCCATCGATCGTTTTGCTGATGTGAAATCGTAGATTTAAAAGGGAAATCCAGAGATCCAGATACATTTTGATCGTGAAAGAGCTTCTGCACTTGGCCTGAACGTCTATGAAATTGCAGATACGGTGGTTAAGAAGGTAAGAGGAGAAGTGGCAACCCGGTATGCCTGGCATGACCGGAAGATTGATGTTTTGGTTCGTGTGAGCGAGGAGGATAGAGCATCGATCAAGGA
>CAYUXD010000348.1:240-2749 GCA_964448655.1 uncultured Eubacteriales bacterium | reverse complement strand
GACCATATTCTTTTATCGGGGAAAAAGTCAGCATCCATAAAAATACCAGAATTGAGGCGAATGTCTTCATTGATGGCCAGACAAAAATAGGAGAAAACTGTCATTTTTCTCCATATTCTTCCATCGGAACAGAACCTCAAGATATTACTTATAAAGGGGAAGACACACTGGTTAAGATCGGGGATAGAAATATTTTCAGAGAATTCATGACTGTTAACAGGGGGACAGTCAAGGGTGGAGGTCAGACTGTTGTCGGGAATGATAATTATTTTATGGCTTACTCTCATATAGGTCATGACTGTTTTGTCGGGAATGAAACCATCTTTATAAACGCAGCCACTCTGGGAGGACATGTCACTGTCCAGGATTTTACTACAGTAGGGGCGTTCAGCGGCGTTCATCAATTCTGTCGGATTGGAAAACATGCCTTTATAGGTGGTTATTCTGTGATCACTCAGGATGTTTTCCCGTTCTCCAGGGTAGCTGGAAGTCGTCCCAGTATCCTTTTCGGGTTGAATGCCGTCGGCTTGCGGCGGAGAGGCTTTTCCAAAGAGAGGATCAAGGCTATTAAGGAAATTTTCAAAATTTTCTTTTATTCCGACTTGAACACAGCTCAAGCCACAGATAAAATCAAAGAAAAATTCCCTCCAGGGGAAGATAGAGATGAGATCATTGACTTTATTCAGTCCTCCCAGAGAGGAATTGTAAAGAAGACAGCTGAAAAATGGGACGTCGAATCGGAATAATCGCAGGCTCAGGAGAATTTCCGTTTTTGCTACTTGCAGAGGCTCAGAAAATGGGCTATTCTTGTATAGTTGCTGGCATCAAACAAGAAGCCGATACTGACCTTAGAAATAAGGTTGATATATTTGAGTGGGTTGATGTTGGTGATATTTTAAACCTTATATCTTTTTTCAAAAGGAACGGAGTTAAAGAAGCACTGTTCGCTGGGAAAGTCGATCACCGGAAAATTTTTACTAAAGAAAAGTTCGATGAGGATTCTCAGAGCCTTTTGGCTCAAGGCAAAGACAGAAGTCCTACCGCAGTCTTAAAGACCATCGTTGATTTTATGGCTAAAGAAGGAATCCAAATAATGGACCCGACTTCATTCATCTCTTCCTCTTTTTGTCAGGAGAGTGTCCTGACAAAAACAAAGCCTTCGCCAGATGCGGAAGAGGATATAGAGTTTGGCCTTAAAATTGCCAAAAATATTGCTGATTTAGATATCGGACAGACTGTGATTGTCAAGGATAAGGCTGTTGTAGCCGTGGAAGGAATGGAGGGAACGGACGAGGCAATTAAAAGAGGGGGCCGGTTAGCGGGAGAAGAGACAGTGGTTGTAAAAGTAAGCCGTTCTTTTCAGGATGCTAGAGTGGATTTGCCTGCTGTGGGGCTCAATACTGTAAAAAGTCTTGTCGAGGCGAGAAGCAGAGCTCTTTGTATCGAAGCTCAGAGCATACCTTTTTTTCAAAAAGAGGAGGCTATCTCGTTGGCTGACGCCCACAGAATTTCAATAGTTGTTAAGAAGCCGTGAGAAAAAGGAAATAGAGAGAGGCATTTAGATCATTTTCTGGAGAAAGTTCGATGGATAAAGTAAGAGTAGGAATAATCGGAGTCGGATATTTGGGAACCCAGCATGCCAGGATTTTATCTTATCTGGAAGAAGCTGAGCTTAAAGGAGTTGTGGATATTGACTTTAAGAAAGCAGTTGAGATTGGAAATCGCCATAGAGTTCAGTACTATCAAAATTATGAAAACATGCTGGATGAGATTGATGCAGCTATTGTGGCCACCCCAACATCTGAGCATTTTTCTATTGCTATGAAATTATTGAGCAAAGGGAAGTCTGTTTTGGTTGAAAAGCCCATAACAGAGACAGTGGAACAGGCGGAGAAGTTGGTGGCCAAGGCCAATAAAAGTGGAGCAATCCTTCAGGTTGGTCATTTGGAGCGATTCAACCCGGCTGTGGAAGCTGTGGAAAACGTAATCTCCGAGCCAAAGTTTATAGAAGTTCAGAGATTGGGATCTTTCTCGGCTCGATCTTTGGATATAGATGTAGTGCTTGACCTCATGATTCATGATTTGGATATCATTTTGGCTTTGATTAAGGATGATGTGAAAACTATCAGGTCTTCAGGAATACATGTCCTTTCAGAAAAAATCGATATTGCCAATGCCAGGTTAGAATTTAACTCGGGCTGTGTGGCGACCCTTACAGCCAGCCGCGTTCACCAGGGAAAGGTTAGAAAGCTGCGGATATTCGAGCCAACATCTTGTTATACCATCGATTATATCGACCAGGAAGTTAAAATTTTCCCTTTGAACGGGAGACAGACTGATATTAAAATTTTGAAGATAAAGAAGGAAGAGCCTCTTAAGAGGGAGCTCAAAAATTTTTTCAGTTGTATCGGAGATGGAAAGAAAGGCAAAGTAAGCGGCGAAGAAGGACTTCGCGCCCTCCGACTTGCCTACAGCGTACTGCAAGAAGCAGAAACATAAGGGGAATTAC
>CAYUXD010000348.1:0-230 GCA_964448655.1 uncultured Eubacteriales bacterium | reverse complement strand
TAAAAGAGTCTTATTCACTCATTTTAAACAAAGAATCCTCCAAGCCTGAGTTGAAGGTTACTTCTGTAAAAGTAAGTTTCATGAATTCCTCGCCGTCTTGGAAAATAATCATAGAGTAGGCGATTGTCATCCCGTTGACTTTTTTGAAATCAGACTCGAAGGTTTCTTGTTCAACCTCGACTCCCATTTGGTTCATTTCGGTAGATTTGGTTTTATAGGTAAGATAGGTT
>CAYUXD010000347.1:0-2751 GCA_964448655.1 uncultured Eubacteriales bacterium | reverse complement strand
ATCAATTCGACTTCTCTGTCCTGAGCCGATTCCATGAACTTTATCTTTCTTGCCGATGACTACGGCATTAGAACGGGTGAAACAGGCTACATTCCAGTTAAAAATGGCTGCCTCAATCTCTTCTTGCGTGGCTTTTCTTTCTGATACAATATCAATAGATTCTAGAGATGTGATTTTTGAATCAAACCTCTTTTGAATCAAAAGACCACCGGCTACTCTTTTAAATTCCAGTCCACTGTCAGAAGCTTTCGTCTCAACAGTGGCTCCCATTTTTACTACCCGCAAGGGCTTTCTTGAAGCCAAGACTTCAAGAGCCTCGGAGGTGAAATCAGGAGCATAGACAACTTCGATATTTTTTTCTTTCTCAACCAGGAGATCTGCCAGTTGTTTGGTAATCTTGTAACTGAAAACATCAACACTTCCGAAGTTAGAGAGGGAGTCGCAATTCCATGCTTTTTCAAAGGCTTCTTCTGGCGACTCTCCCCTAGCAACTCCGCTGGGAATCTCATGCTTGACCAGGACACAGATTAGCTCGTTTTTATAAATATCTGCTAATTTCTTAACCAGCCTCTGACCTAGATCCATATCTCCTATGTTTATATAACTCAGCCCCTTTGTTCCTTCCTGCAGGATTTCCATGGTTGCCATGTTTGGACCGTGGGCCTCTTCTTCAAAGTAGAAGGCCGCAGGATAGCCAGGATTTTCTCCGTACCTCATCGGCAGTTTTTTCTTGAACTTCTTGTCTCCAAAAAGAAGCATATCAGGAAACTCTTCTTTAACTGGAGTCCTGTACTGCTTTCGGTCTTCTTTGCTCGTCTTATCCATCTTATCTCCTCATCCTTTCATGTTTGTTTATGATGTATATTTCATATTCATCTGAGCTCAAATTACTGGAGAAGACACTGACTACAGACACCCTATAGTCTTTTTTGCCAGGTGCAGGCTCCAGGGCATCATAAACTGCCGCGGCCATGTCATCGGCCTTTTTTTCTTTGATCTCGACATCAATCGGTTCTCCTGTGAAGGCGGGCAGAGGGTCCTTGTCCTCTCCCTCATAGGTTGAGATCATTTTTCCTTTTCCAGTTTTCAACGGAATCTCAAAGATATTTCTTATCGAGGAACCATTCGGGGCTCTTTTTATTATACTGAGAGCAGCCTTTTTCTGAGGAAGAACACAGCCGCTTATTCTTGGAGTAAAGATGGGGGCATCAGGTTCATAATCCCATTCATGGAGGGCCAATTCTAATACTTCTGCTGGATTCTGGCTTTGACCAAGGCCCGTTTTTATATCCGTAGTCTGCTTACCGTTGCTCACAGCAATTCCGTTTGAAAATAAAATGGCGGGATAGACCAGCAAGTCTATGTTTCCTTTGTTCAGCGTTTCTTCATCTGTGGGTTTTGACCAAATGGCATCATCCTTCAGCTCCATTTTTCTCGCCTGGCTGGAAGGAGATCTTCCTGTTATAGCATAGATTACTACCTCATTTTTAGCTGTTATATCTCTTCCTATGATTATGATTCGCCCAGGATATTCTTTAGCCGATAAACTTTTAAGGCCTTGCGCCATTTCGTTTCCTATGAACTCCTGTATAGATAGCACAGGATATATATGAAGTCAAAATATTGGGGTCAGACTTTTAAAACTTTTATAATTTGAACTATTTTTAGGGATATAAAATAGATTGCTAGACTTCTAAGTAGAAAAAAAAAGGGTGATTAGCAACTTTCTTAATAAAAAGTAATCTTTAAAAAAAGGGGCTTGTCTCCTTTTCTCTGGTTGCGCAGTTGTAAAAAGTAGCCTGTCCCCTTTTCTCTTTAGGTCTTGTAACTGTTGAATTTGTGTGCCGAGAGGAATCTTTTTTAGGGTGGTTTTTAACTTGATAATCGGCTTATGGCTGTATCTAATAAAGCTTGGGCGCTTTTACCATCTTCATCATAGACCGCTTCACCTATACTCAAATCTCCCCAATTATATTCTTCGGCGCGCTTATAAATTCTTTGTTTGACTGCATTGACAGCGTTTCTATCTGATTGAGGAAGGATTATATAATACCTCCTGAAAAAAGGACCAAACAGCTTGTCATAACCACGAATATATTTTCTCATTAAATGAAAGGAAATAGTTTTACCGGGCATTAGCTTGCTTATCCCCTTGGGGGCGGCGTGGCTTGCATCTACTACAAGAACACCAAAACTATAATTGAACCTTTTTGATCGGCTTATTTCATCTTCGATTTTTTTGACCTCTTCTTCAAATGTATGTTTTTTTATCGCGTTCCAAAACTCAAACATCGTTCCCATCTCGCTGAATATCATTTCTCATTAAAATAAACTGAAACAATAATAAAAAGACTGTTTAGATAACTCCATATTGATAGAAAGTGTTCATGTTTTTTTCTACTTGTTCTTCTTTTCTGACCCTATAGGGGCGAGCCAACTAATAATCTCGTCCTTTGTTCCTTCTTCCATATCTATTATCTTTAATCCTATTTCCAATTTATCATCTGAAAATTTTTTCCAGACTATTTCTGCTTTCAACGAGGTTTTTAATTCTTTCTCGGGAACATAGAGTTTTAACTCCATATTGGAACCTGGATCAAGTGTAATAAAATTAATAATTAACTTTAATCCTCCGTTAGAAAAATCATGAACTGAAGCTCTCTTGATGAATTTATCTTCACCTTCTGCTTTTAGCACTTCTGCAGGAAGCAAACATTTATACCGTTGATGTTTTCTTCTGTCTTCAGGCTT
>CAYUXD010000346.1:0-2751 GCA_964448655.1 uncultured Eubacteriales bacterium | reverse complement strand
ATGATGAAGAAAATATTTATGTTGTTGATACGAAGGAAGTTTGTGTTAAGGTTTTTGATAAGAATGGAAAACACATCAGAACATTCGGAAAAAAGGGACAGGGTCCCGGGGAAATTCAATATCCTAGCAGAATGCACCTCTTTGCCGGAAAGGAGATCGTGATCTATGACCCTGCAAACAACCGGCTTTCTTATTATTCTCTGAATGGAAAATGCCTCAGGGAGATTTCTGCAGGAAAGTACAGGTTTGACAGAGCATTTCCTGATTCTAAAGGAAATATCATAGGACAGGTCATGGTTTTTGGAGATAGGTTTGCCTATGAAATAAAGAAATTTGATCCAGAGCTTAATCCTATTTTTGAAATAGCCACCATAGAATTAGAAAGGATTTCGAATGTAATAAATATGGTAAGTCCTAATATTAATGTTCGACTGATGAAAGATGACCATATCGCTTGGGGAAATTCTGCAGAATATGAGATATTTATTGTCGATCCTGAAGGAAAAACCAAACGAAAGATAATCAAGGACTATACGCCTGTAAAAATAACAGAGGAAGATAAGGAACAGATGAAAAAAGATGCGTTCGGTGATCGAGGCGATCCCCCCGGGTACAGGTTGGAATTTTCTAAAAATTACAACCCTTTTTATTATTTTGTCTGTGATGATGAAGACAGGATATACGTCCAGACATACGAGAAGGATAAAAAAGGTGATATTTATTTTGATGTTTTTGATGCAGAGGGAAGATATATCGTAAGATTTTCACTTCCAGATAAAGAGTATCCCTACGTAATAAAAAAGAACAAGATGTATACCTACATTCGAGAAAGTGAGGAGGGATTTCCGATCGTAAAGAGATATGATATGGAATGGAAGTAAAGCTACTTAAAGCCTTTGCTTATCGAATCTGAAAGAGACAGTTGAGCGAACTTAAAGTTTTATCAGAGATGTTGAAGTTAAATATTATTTAGATTTTTTTAACGAAAAAGGGCAGTTCCTCGGTTCGTATAAGTTGCCTGAAGAGACAACGCTAAATACCATTGACCATGAAGGTAATTTCTATTTTGTTCAGCAAGAGCCTTTTCCTCTGGTCGTTCGATCTACATCAGATATAAGATAAATAATAATTTTGAAAATGATAATTCGACTCAAATTTTTCAGTCTGTTTAGTTGGTTAAGCTGATAAAAATTTGATAGAATTATTTTAATTTAGCCTAAAAAAAGATATGAAAATAACTGAACTCACCATCAAAAGACCTGTTACCACCTTCATGTTTTTTCTGGGCATCATTCTTCTTGGCTTTGTTTCTTTAAGGGAACTTAGTGTCGACCTGCTGCCTGATATAAGTTATCCCCGCCTCTCTGTTTTGACTGAATACCCCGGAGTTGCTCCCGAAGAAATAGAAACTTTTGTGACCTTGCCTCTGGAAGCTGCTGTAAGCAGAATTCCGGGGTTGCGCCGGGTGGAGTCTGTATCCAAAGAGGGTCAGTCCTTCATGACACTCGAGTTTTCCTGGGGGACGGATATGGATTTTGCCACGCTGCACACCAGAGAAAAGCTTGATGGTGCTCCAATACCTGAACAGGCTGAAGATCCGGTGATCATTCCTTTAGACCCTCAGAGCAAACCCATCATGGTTTTAGCCATTTCTGGAGACAGGTCTCTCCTGGAGCTAAAAGAGTTTTCAGAGGAGCTGATAAAACCACGCCTCGAGCAGATAGAGGGAATAGGCTCGGCTGAGATAGTCGGCGGAGTGGAAAGAGAGATTCAGGTAGAAGTTGATCCCAGGCTTCTTTCACTGTACGGACTAACCATAGATCAGATTGCTGGAAGGATAAATGAGTTTAATCAAAACCTTCAGGGCGGGACCGTAAGAAAAGGCCGATTCAAGTATGCTCTTCGAGTTGTGGGGGAGTTTGAGGTGTTAAGCGAGATCGGAGAAATAAGCCTCAAGACAACAGAAGAAAGGGGAGTTGTCCGGCTTAAAGATGTGGCCCAAATCCAGGACTCCATCAAGGAGAGACAGGGTGTAACCAAACTCAATGAAAAGGAGAGTATCGGGATTCTGGTCAGGAAAGAGTCAGGAGCCAATACAGTAGAAGTGACAAGGGCAACTCATGACGTACTTGAAGATATAAAAAAGGAAAATCCAGGAACAAATATCCTGGTAGTCTCTGAACAGGCAAGATATATCGAAGAGGCAATTTCATCAGTCCTGAGATCCATCATTTTCGGTGGAATCCTGGCTTTTCTTGTTTTGTTCATCTTCCTCCAGGACTTAAAGACTCCAATCATTATTGCTGTTGTTATCCCTATTTCCATAATTGCAACCTTTAATCTTCTTTACTTCAGAAATATTACGCTGAATATCATGTCCCTGGGAGGACTTGCGCTTGGAGTCGGGATGCTGGTCGATAATTCCATAGTTGTCTCAGAGAGTATTTTCAGGCATAAAAGCCTCGGAAAAAATCTTCTTGATGCCGCTTTTACAGGAACAAAAGAAGTGGGAATGGCTGTTACCGCCTCCACTTTAACCACAATCTCAGTTTTCCTCCCTGTTATCTATGTTCATGGCATAGCCGGTCAATTATTTAAAGACCAGGCTTTAACGGTGACTTTTGCCCTTCTTTCCTCGCTCATCGTTTCTCTAACCCTTCTTCCTGTGCTTGCCTCACGCAAGTTTGAGCTCGAAAAAATAGGAAAGGAACCTGGAGAAAAGAGCCGTGAGGAAAAGGAGATAAAATCCAA
>CAYUXD010000345.1:0-2755 GCA_964448655.1 uncultured Eubacteriales bacterium | reverse complement strand
GCCTATCAATTCTGAAACTTACGGGGCTCGGGCCCGTCGGCCTTCTTATTCTGTCTTGGAGAACAAGAAAGCAAAAGAGATAGGATTGACTGAATTTTCACCCTGGGAAAAAGCCCTCAAGGATTATTTAATCAAAAAAGGCTACCTTTCTTAAAACTAATTCCCGTTTTCTTTATTCATCAATTTTAAGCTATAATAATAAGAAGGTGCTGAAAATAAAAAGATTGAGGAGAGTTACACCGAACAAAAAAAGAAAATTTTTGCCATTATCAGTTGTTTTTATTTTCATTTTTACGGCAATGATAAATTTATCTTCCCTACCATCCTATTCACAAGAAACAAAAAATAAAAAAATATCTCATACCATAGCAGTCAGTGCCATCTCAATAGCCGTAACAGTCCAAGATAAGAGAGGAAGGTACATTAACGACCTCACCAAGGAAGATTTTTCTATTTATGAGAACGATGAAAAGAAGGATATAACCTACTTTAGCCACGATTTTAAAGCACCTTTGAGTTTAACGGTTCTCCTTGATGTAAGTGGAAGCATGGCTCTGCAGGATAAGCTGAAAGAAAGCAAGGAATCACTCAAATATCTAGCAACATCCCTTCTTGATCTTGATGATGAATTCTCTTTATTGATTTTTGCTGATGGAGAGGTGGAGGTTGCTATGAATTTTTCCAATAATAAGAATTATTTTTTAACTGTCCTGGAGAAGACCGAAGCTTATGGCCAGACAGCTTTGAACGATGCAGTTGCGGTAACTCCAGAATTTGCTAATAAAGGAAATAACGAAAAGAGGGCTATTCTTTTGATTACAGATGGGATTGAGAATGATAGCCAATGTTCTCACTATCAAGCCGTTGAAATTGCAAGAAGAGTAGATATACCTATATATACCATCGGCTATAAAATTCCTTTGAGTGACCAATATTTACAAAAGTATAAACATTCTCCTTCGTTAACCTCTTCTGGTATTGTTTACTCTCTTGAAAGATTCTCTAGAGCCACAGGAGGAAAGGCATTTTTCATTAATCAAGCTGAAGAATTAAAAACTGCTTTGAGAGAGATAAAAAAAGAACTCGGTTATCAGTATATGCTTGGATATACTTCCTATAGAAATCCAGAAAATGAATATCGAGAAATCAAAGTTATTACTTCGAAAAAGAGGTACAAAGTGAGAACAAGAGAAGGATATTATAGCGGTGAAAAGAAATCCTCTTAACAATAATTATGAAAAAAAATCTGGACGAAGTGCAAATAATTTTATATTATCAAAGGCCGGTTATTAAAAAAAAAGGAGGTGAAAATGAACAAAAACAGAATCATATTCCTCGTTGGAGCCGTGCTTCTTATAGGATTGATAGCTAGCACGGGTTGCGCTACCAAAAAATATGTGCTGGGAGAAGTGGCTACTATGGATAAAAAAGTAGTAGGGATGGAAACCACAGTTGAGGAGAATCAGAAGAGAATCAAAGAACATGATGAAAGATTAGCGACTCTTGGTTCGCTCATTACTGAGCATCAGTCCGAATTAAATCAACAGAAGTCCGAATTAGATGGCAAGATAAGTGAAGTGAGAAGATTTGCCCAGGGAAAACTGATTTTACAAGAGATTATAAGAAATGATGAAGCTAAATTTGAATTCGAAAGCTACAAACTCAGTGATGGAGCCAAAGTAGCATTAGATAAGCTTGTCGAGATACTCATTGCTCAGAATAAAGGCCTTTATCTTGAAATCCAGGGACATGCCGATAGCACAGGACCAGAGGACTGGAATGTGTTTTTAGGAAGGAAAAGAGCTGAAGCAGTAATGGAATATCTCCACGATAACTATCATATTCCTCTCCACAGAATGGAAGTGATCAGCTATGGAAGTGAAAAGCCAATGGCTGACAATTCGACTCGTGAGGGAAGAGCTCAGAACAGGCGAGTAGTGATATTAGTGTATGAATAGTGGAATTAGAAAATTCCCTTAAGCTAAAAAAGACTTCAAGCTATTAATTATATGGGGTGGGAGAGAACAGGTTTTAGCCTGTGAATTAGTCACGATGTGGACTGTATGACCCGAGGCTATTAATTTTTTCTCTTCTTTGGTTACCAGCTCATAAGCAAACTCTACTTTTTTTGGCGTGATATTTTCTAAGAAAACACGAATAAGGAATTTTTGATCATATCTTAGCGGTTTCTTGTATTTACAAAAAGCTTCGACAACAACCAGGTAGAATCCCTGTGCTTCGATGTCTTTATAGGGAATATTTTTTTGGCGGCAATATTCTGTTCGACCGATCTCAAACCACTCAAAGTAGTTTTTGTTATGAGCAACCCCCATTTGATCGGTTTCAGAATAGCGGACTTTTTCTTCGAATTCTATGAAGTTTTTTCCCCTCTTATTTGAGGCAGTTTTATTCGAGAAATTTTCCGAGCTTTGAGATTTCCTCATTGTAATATTTACGGTACAGGATTTCCCACTCCCTGCTTCCTTCTTCGATGGCTTTTTTCTGAGACTGGATTTTTTCTATAGCTCTTTTATCTATTAAATCATAGAGTTTTAGCTCTTCTTCAATGCTTTTTACTACGGATAACCTGATATCATTGGGTTCAAAAAGGAATTCGACCTCATCATTTTCAAACAGTGAATTAAGGACCTGGCGAGCTAAAAAATTGACTTTTTCTCTCGATAATCTCTTGGTCACAGTACAATATTCCTTTCTTTGGCTAATTTTGTTTTGATCATCCTGAACATGGTCTGGT
>CAYUXD010000344.1:0-2756 GCA_964448655.1 uncultured Eubacteriales bacterium | reverse complement strand
ACCGCTCGGGCCAACAAGGCCGGCAAATTCTCCCGGCATAAAATTAAGGTTCACTCCATTGAGCGCGAAAATCTTCGTCTGGCCCATGGGATATGTTTTGACGAGATCTTTAGTTTTGATCAAAAAAGAGTTTTCCATTGTGACCTCTCTTTCATGTTTAAAAACTGAATTTTGCCCATAAAAATTCTCAATGATTAAAAATAACCATGATCTGAATCCCTTTTCCTGCAAACATGTTGTTCTCCGTCAGATTCTGGTAGATCTGAAAAAGCTTCGGATTCCAGAATCCGATAACATTGATGATCCACTGATCATATGTTCGTCTCCAGTTGAGGAAGCTGTAGAGATTCTTGTTTTTCCAATCGTAATAAAAAATACAGCTCAGATTATCCAGTATACTCAAGGGGTAATTCACAGACAAGGCTGAAAATTTCATGCTATCGCCAGAACCAAGGACCTCCTGACTGCTTGCATAAACAAAATATTCCCCGGTCAGATTCAGGCCGTTGCCAAGACCGAAAGTATAATCTAATCCAATAGTAACGGCTTTCTGCCATGGGTAGGGCAGCTGTTCGTTGTTCTGATGAGTGAGCGTTCCTTCGAACCATAATCCGATTCCCATGTCCCATTTGCCGTCCAGCGCGAAACGGTTCTCCGGAACAGAAGAAACATTTGCCATATCCAGACCTGGAAGACTTTGGTTTGGATCAATTTGCCGGTGATGATAGGTGAGAGCCATCTCTCCGTTTCCGACAGGCTGCTGGAAGCGCCCTCCGAATTCAACGGTTCGAGCCTTGGTCGAAAGAAATTCCCATCCTTTTGTGTTTTTGTTGCCGTAAAGTCCCCAAATCCAGATATTGGCATTGTTCAAGAAGTAGTACCTCGTGAGAATACCGTAAACGCCGTCCGTGAGCTGCAGTGGATCACGGGGGTCGATGCGGTCAAACCACATCAGCGGCCTTAAAAGGGAAGCAGAACCAAAATTTATCTTTTGGAGTCCGAGCCTAGCATCAAAGTGGGAGGACGAAAACCGCCCCCACATTCTGTAAAGTTTGATTTCGCCGCTTGTTTGAGTCCCTTCCTGGGGTTGCAGGCGGGCTGTTCCATTGACATTCAAGGAAAGATCAAAATCATAGGAATAATTTTGTGAGAGGGATTTTTTGATCGAGAATTCAGGAATATAATATAGACCGAACTGTGGTTTGGAGATATTTTCTGTATTAGCAGTGACCCATCCGGACAGGAGACCTTTGAGTTCGAGAGCCTGCGATGATGCCGAATTAACCAAGAACAGAATGAGACATCCCATAATCATTGACCTGGTAAATTGAGAGTGCGGAGTTTTCACTTATCCTCCATTTTTTTTGTCAAAATTCCGTAAAAAAAGAGATTGATCAGTTCCGCTGTGAGTGATTGTGTTGACTCATATATGCTTATCATTTGCTCATCGCCCGCTATCTCTATCATCTTGTTGAGAAAATAGAGAATAAACTGAGGGTTGATATCCTTACGGATTTCTCCTTTGTTTTGAGCTGCAATCATATCATCAAGAAGGAGCTTAAAGTTTTCCTGTTTCATTCTCTCCATCAGCTCAGCTACTTCAGGGATCGAGCCCTGCATCCAGTCTTTCAACATTTCCTGGCTGATATCTTTGCTTTGTTCCATTTTCATTTGGATCATTTCTAAAGTAAACATTTGTTAGGTTTATTTTATATTTTAAAAGAATCGACCAGAGTATGTCTAACGCTAAAAACGGAGAAACATTTAGCAAAAAAATAGACTTCACTCCAGAGATTGATAAAAATCAACCTCGGTGACCCTCAAAAATAATCCCCTCTCTCCTCCGCCGCCATCAGAAGTTCGTGTTGGACAACCTGAGGTGGAGGCCGTTCGGTATGAAACGCTAGTTTAAGGTGGCAGATAATCCTATCGATGACCTTGTGATCTTCAATAAAGGAGATAACTTTCATCTCTCCACTGCTATCGTCCACCATTTTGTTTCGTTACGAATCTTACAACTAACAAAATCTAAATTACCAACAGAACAAGGGGAGCGGTATTTTTCCGTGGAGATGATTCCAAAGGGCAGTCACCTTCATGCTTTTTGTTTCCGATGTATCCTTCGCAGCAGCCTGTCTATCATTTAGGGTAAAGCTTTTTTGGCTTGAATATTTTCTGCCAGACGGAGACGATGGGACAGGACTGATAAATCGTGGAGTAACTTCCTGAGATCACGCCGATAAGCATGGTGAAGGCGAAATCACTTATCACCTCACCACCGAAAAAGTAAAGCGCGATGACGGTGAGGAAGACCGTTCCTGAGGTGATGATTGAACGGCTTAAAGTCTGGTTGATACTTGCATTCAGAACTTCATCGAGTGTTTTTTTCCTCATGGTCCTATGCAAATCTCTGACACGGTCGAAGATGACGATGGTATCATTCAGAGAAAATCCGACAATTGTCAGGATGCCTGCAATTACAGGAAGGTTGATTTCCCTGTGAGTGAAGGAGTAAACGCTAAGCGTGATGAGAACGTCGTGAGTCAGGGTGATTATCGCCGAGACCCCATAGGCTAACTTGAACCGAAGGGCGATGTAAACAAGCATCCCCACAAGAGCCCAGATAGTGGCCTGAGTCGCTTTTTTCTTTAAGGTCTGTCCCACTTGCGGCCCGACCCGCGCTTTACTCAAAACGGGCAAAATGCCGAGGAAAGTCTTTTCTTTAAGGAAAGATAGAGCGCCTTGGCTGACTCCCT
>CAYUXD010000343.1:0-2766 GCA_964448655.1 uncultured Eubacteriales bacterium | reverse complement strand
TTGATGGAGCCACCGCGCTCGATATATTCTTGAAGGGCTTGAATTGCCTGGTCACGTTGGTCGATAATTTCAAAGACTAAGACACAATCGAGAATAATCGGGACATCATTTGGCGCCAGTCTTCGCGCCTCGGAAATTTCAGCCAGCGCGTTTTGAGAGTCTCCTGATTTTGCATAGAAAACAGCCAGGCTTGAACGTAGCTGGGCATCTCCAGGGTCAATTTCCAGTTCTTTTTTAGCCAGTTTAATGGCATGTTGATATGCTTCTGGTGCTTTTTCTGAATATCCGGGAGTATAGCGATAGCTATCAGCCAAATTCGCCCAAATTACATGGGTATCCTCTCCCACTCCGAGCGCAATCGCCTCTTCGTACATAGCCAAAGCATCGGCATAGCGGCGTTGCATAAAATATATCAGACCCATATTAGAATAGGCATCTGAACTTGGTTTAATGGCGATGGATTTTTCGAACATTGCCTCTGCCTGGTCGTTTTGGCCCAATAGATAATAGATAGCGATCAGGTTATTATAATCGAGAACATTTTCTGTCATTAATTCGATTGAACGGCGGTACGTTTTTTCGGCCTCAACGTTACGACCGTAGATATAGTAAAAATAGCCTAATCGGCTGTATCCACGCCAGTAACTCGGCTTTAATTTAATGGCCTGTTTATAGGTCTCCTCTGCTTTTTCCAGCCTTCCGAGATTTTCATAGACCTCTGCTAATTCTTGCACAGCGCCGAAGTTTACAGGATCATCAGACAATGCTTGTTTATATTCTTTAATGGCGTCCTCGTATTGACCTGCTTCTCTGTAGATAATTCCGAGTCTGACATGAACTGAGGCCAGATTGTCACTGATTTCAATTGCCTTGGTGCATGATGATCGGGCTTTTTCAAGCAATTCAGAGTTTTTTGTCAGTTCGTACTTCAGCCCATAGGCTTTCCCTAATCCTCCGTGAGCTAAGGCAAAGTGGGGATCTTGCTCGATTGCCCGGTTGAACAAGCTAATTGCAGCCTCGAGGTTTTCCTCCTTCTCGTTGCGCTCCATGTAGCCAAGGCCCTGCAAGTAAGACTCGTAGGCACCGGGTATAGTGGTGCTTCCGGAGGTCAATATGCTGCTGATTTGCGGCTGTAATTCTACTTCAAGCATCTCCACCAGTTTGAAGATGGCATCCTCCTGCAATGCGGAAATATTTGCGATATGATCAGTCATAATCTGTGATTTCAGTTCACCCTGGGTTTTTGTATCAACCAGCTTTAAAGTCAAGCTAAACATGTCACCGATGCGCTTAAAGCTTCCCTTTACAGCCGAGGAAACTCTGAATATCCGCTCTGCTTCGCTGGGACTCGTGATTTCAAATTGATGCACATCTTGAGATGGCAGTACCCATAGCTTCTTTTGGAATTGTTCGAGTTGGGTGAGCTTGCTGGTCAGAGTTTCCACCAGTCCTTCACAAAAAGCCCTCTCGTCTGCATCGCCGCCCACGACGGTTAAGGGAAGAATCGCCAGGCTCTTCTCTGCGGGGATTATCTCAAAACCTAACCAGCTCTGCACAACCTCACGGGTTGGAGGCAAAACCAGCAAAAGTACCAGGATTAATATAACCGCACCAATTGGGAGGGCAATTCTGCGCATAAGCCGCGGGAAAGGGCGGGGCAGGGTAGCTGTTGGAGTGGGATATGTTGCTGTTGCTGCGGCCATAGCAGTCTTCCCTGTAGTTATATCTCGATTTAAACTCTTCAGGTCTACGATAAGGTCAGCCGAGGTCTGATACCGCTCGGCAGAGTCCTTCTCCAGGCACTTGTTCACAATTGCCTCAAGCTCCAGAGGAACGCCGCTGCGTAAACTCGTAATGGGCTGGGGACTTTTATTAAGGATGGAATGCAAGATCACCTGTTCGTGCTGCCCTTTGAACGGAACTTGCCCTGTAATCTTCTCGTTCAACACAACTCCAAGGGACCATATTTCTGTCCTGTGATCCAGAGGTTCTGCGCTAGCCTGTTCAGGAGACATGTAGGCCACTGTCCCCATAAAAGTTGCTGGCCTGGTGATCTCTGTTCCTCCAGCTAATTTGGCTATGCCAAAATCCATTATCTTGGCCTGGCCTTTGTCAGTCACCATTATATTAGAGCTTTTGATATCTCGGTGAAAGACACCTTTCTGGTGAGCCTCCTGCAATCCCTGAGCAACCTGCATACCGATATCCAGGACCTCTTCCAGTCTCAGAGGAGCTAATTTGATCTTGTCATTCAAACTTTGACCTTTGATATAAGCCATGGCTATGAAGGTTTTTCCTTTGACTTCATCAATTTCATAGATGGTACAGATGTTGGGGTGATCCAGTGCCGCGGCAGCCTGCGCCTCGCGCACGAAACGCGTTTTTTCCTCCGCTGCTTCCATGGCCTGGGTTCTTATGAATTTTAAGGTGACAGTGCGTTTGAGTTTGGTATCCTCGGCTTTATAGACTACACCCATGCCGCCTTCGCCGAGTTTTTCAATTATTTTGTAGTGGGAGATGGTTTGGCCGATCATTTTTTCTGACCTTTAGGTGGCACCCTTACCCAACCTGATTGTACTAATATAAACGCAATATATATTTTTACAATGTCATTGCGAGCCCTGAAAGGGCGTGGCAATCTGCCGTTGCGAGCGAAACGAAGCAATCTCATAAAAAAAGGTTGAGATCGCCACGCTTCGCTCGCGACAGAGGATCGCACAGCCTGTTCCGAGCAAAGCGAAGGAATCTTCTTCGCTCCTCGCGATG
>CAYUXD010000342.1:0-2821 GCA_964448655.1 uncultured Eubacteriales bacterium | reverse complement strand
GCAGCTCATTGCCGTATCCTGTGCTTCCCCTGTAATTTGGCTTTAATACGGCGTAGCCTCGCCCAGCCCTAACATGCGCATAGCCGTCAAAGGTGAGCTTATCCGATCCCATAGGCCCGCCATGGGTATGAGCGAGAAGCGGATAACGTTTTCCCTTTTTATAATCCACAGGATATACGAGAACACCTTCCACTTCCTTTCCGTCTGTGCTCTTCCAGCGGACCGCCTCGTATTCGGCCAGCTTGAACTGCTTCAGTTCTGGATGAGGATCATGGATCATTCGGGCTGAAAGACTCTTCATGTCCATCATCCAGAATGTAGACGGATTATGCGGAGAACTCACACTATAAAGAATGGCCTCGGTTTTTGGATTGTAATCGAAACCGAAGATGGAATGCTCGCCCTCTGTAATCTGTTTGAGTTTCAAATCCTTGAGCCTTAAAGAAAAGATTTCGCTATGAACTCCCATATTAGCGGTAATATAGATGGACTTCCCGTCCTCCGACCAATCTGTATCATAAACTTCATAAGTGAAATCAGGCAGGAGAGCCTGGGGAGTTCCCCCCTTGGCAGGAACCGTAAAAAAATTGGCCTGGTAATAGTAGTCTTTCAACTTCGGATCAGCATCCGCTACGAAAAGAATCTGGCTGTTGTCCGGAGACAGGGATATATCGGTCTCATAAATTCCGTTTTGAGTGATTTGGAGCTTGGAGCCATCCTTCGGGTCCATGATCCAGATCTCAGAGTTGAGAATGTCATCGTAAAGCGGAGTTGGCGCTGCGCTGAAGAGAATCTTTGTTCCGTCTCTGGATACTGAAAACTCCCGGATTGTGAAATCGCCCTCGGTCAGGCGTTTCTCTTCCTTGGCTTTCATATTAAATATCCATAGATGAGTGGGCTTGAAATTATGTTCAAAAATGTAGGCGTCATCCTTTTCTTTTTTATTTTTTTCTTCTTCTTCGGTTAAAGGATCCTCGGCAAGAAAGTAAATCTTCTGACTGCACGGCGACCAGCGGTGGCTCTTTATACTGGTTTTATGATGCGTAAGCTCGACGGCCTCCCCGCCGCTGTTATAAAGCAGATGAATCTGAGCTTCTTCATTCTCCCGCTTGGTGATAAAGGAAATATACTTTCCGTCCGGAGACCAGATGCCGCCCTCTTCTCCGTCTTTGCCGTTTGTCATCTGTACCACATTCGTGCCATCCGCGTTCATCCGCCAGATGTGAGAGATGGTGCGGTTCCTTTTCCAGTTGGCTTCGCTCTGGGAGAAAAGAAGCTGACTGCTGTCGGGCGAAAGCCGCAGATCGGATATTCCCTTGACATTAAGCGCATCCACAAAAGTCATGGGTTTCTTCTCTCCGGCAATAAGAGAGACACTCGAAATCAACAGAACGATTAAAAAGGCTGGCAGTGCCCAAGACGTAATGTTTTTTCTCATGTTAACCTCCTGGCATCGAATATATCTAAAAAGCCTCCTTGGTTCAACACTAAAGTTCCTTGGACTCATCCGGCGTATCGGCTCCGGCCTAATTTGGATGCCAGCCGCAATCATTCCGGCCGCCGGCTGATTGGTTTTATCATAGGCCCCATAATCGCGCCCCCCGTTTGTGACCGTCATGTAAATCCACGGCGACGTTTTCCGCGAGGTATCGCCCGCCGGGGGGGAGAAGAGCAGGCAACCTTTTTTTCGAATAAACGTATATTCTTATAACTAGTATTAAAATAAGGCACATGGGAGCTTTAGCGGCAAGAGGTTAGGAAATGAAGCTTCTTTCCAGGAGGGTGAAACATGTTTAAAAATTATCTGACAATTGCTTTACGGAACCTCCGCAGGCACAAAGTCATATCCTTTATTAATATTGCAGGATTGGCCATCGGCTTGGCCGTGTTTATGCTGATCGCTCTGTACATCCAGCATGAACTAAGTTTTGACAAATTCCATGAAAACGGTGACCGGATCTGCAGAGTGGAACAGATTCTGGATCACAACACCTATAAGGAGGCCTCGGCTGGTTGCCCTGCCGCTTTATCCAAGTCTTTGATAGCAGACTTTCCTGAATTTGAAGCTGTCTCTCGTGTCATTCTGGGTGGCGATTTCATTCTCACTTTAGCGGATAACCAAAAGATAAGTCAGCGTGCATTTTATGCTGATAGCGCGTTTTTTACGATTTTTTCGTTTCCCGGGATTAAAGGTGATTTGACTACTGCGCTAGATGCGCCCTATTCCGTTGTTCTTACCCAATCCGTGGCCGAGAAGATATTTGGAGAGCAAGATCCGTTGGGAAAAATCATTCGTTTTTTTGATGATGACCAGGATCATAAAGTCACAGGAGTTATCCAGGATGTTCCCCAAAATTCACATTTCACCTTTGATCTTTTGATCTCTTCTGTTTCGATAACCGCGGGCAGGGACAGAGATCTTTTCGAGGCATGGCATGATAACTGGGTACCGCTTTATGTCCTGCTTCATTCTGAGCAGCCGTGGCAGAAAGCCAGTGAAAAAATTCAGTTTGCTCTCAAGAAATATCAAGGAGAAGAGAGTCGTCATGAGCTCTATCTCAGGCCTCTGTCGCGGATTCATTTGTATGCAAATGTCAAACACGAATTCGGCTTGATCGGGAGCATAAAGAATATCTATATTTTTTCTGCCATCGCGATATTTGTTCTGATCATTGCCGCGATCAATTTTATGAACCTGACCACTGCCCGCTCTGCCTACAGGGCACGGGAAGTGGGACTGCGGAAGGTCTCCGGCGCGCAAATGACTTCTCTCATTCGGCAATTCTTGGGTGAATCTGTATTTATGGCGTTTATGTCGATG
>CAYUXD010000341.1:0-2823 GCA_964448655.1 uncultured Eubacteriales bacterium | reverse complement strand
TGGTTAATAATGTAATATAAATTATTTATGGGCATGGGAAGGATATCGGGATGACTTCAGCAGAACAGAAAATATTAGCCTGCGCAACAGAATTGAACCCTGACTCTAACCAGCAGAAAAAGATGCGCCAACTCATGTGCCAAGATGTGGATGTGGATCATTTGATCAGCTTAGCCTACAGGGAAGGGATGGCTGGTCTTCTCTATAAGAACCTCATGAAATCAGGTGCGCTGGAAAACCTTGCCCCCGAGCAGAGAGAAAGACTTCAGACCCTTTATTACCAGACCGTACTATCAAACTTAAAACTCATCCAAGATTTAAAGGAAATCCTCCATCTGCTCGATAAAAAAAAGATAAAAGTTGTACTCCTCCAGGGGATTGCTCTCCTGCTGCCAATCTATGATGATATTGGGCTGAGACCATTGACAGATATTGACCTCTGGGTGTTACAAAAGGACTATGCCAGCCTGATAAGCATCCTGGGCAGCCAGGGTTACGAGAGAGATCACCTCTATCCCAATACCTTCAGAAAAGGCTCGACTATCTTTGATCTTCATACCCAGATTCCATGGGCTGATCGCATTAAGGCCAGCAAGATGCTCTTGGCCAAAAGCCAGGAGGATATTTATTACGAGACCCAGGCTGCCGACTTTGAGGGTCAGGAAGTGCTTTGTCTTAGCCAATACGACCAGGTTTTATTCCTGGGTCTTCATGTACTCAAGCATAATGTGAGTAGACTGGTCTGGCTGGTGGATATAAAAAGTTTGCTCGCTCGCTGGAAGAGCTCTGATTGGGAAGCACTCATCAATCGAGCCGGAGAGCTTGGTCAGGAAAAAACTCTTTTATATATTTTTTTCCTTATTCGCCTGTTTGATTTTCAACTCCCCTCCGAAGCCCGCCGACTTCTGGAAAGAAAGAGACTGGGTTTCCTGAAAAAAAAGGCTCTGGAAGAAAGAATAAAAAGGGATTCCCTTCCTATCTGGTCGCCGCTTCTGCTAATTTCCTCCAGAAAGGGATTGAAGGCGCGTTTTTTCCTCATCCTGGAAACATTGTTTCCGAGGCCGGAAATATTGAGGCAGGTGTTCCCTGATTCCGCTGACAGGAAAGTCTGGGAGCTTTACTGGAAAAGGGTTGTCCAGCTTTTGGGCTTTATTAAGGTATCATTGAGGAGAAAAAAAGAGTCAAATCTTTAATAATCCCAGTGCCATCCCTCTTCATATTTTCCCTTGTTTTCCTTTTTTTCCTCTTCCTCTTCTTTTTCTTCCATCTCTTCTTTCTCTTTTTTTTCTTTCTCCTCTTTTTCTATCTCTTTTTCCTTTTCTTCCACCTCTATTCTTTCTAATTCCAATTCTTCCTCTTCTTTCACTTTGGGCAGCATCATAATTATTCCCGTGATAAACCAGAAAGGTTCCATAACGCGAATTAGGATAAAAGTATTTGCCGTGAGAGCATGGATAGCTAAGCCAATAAAGCCAGCTATAAAACCAAGGACAAGACCTTTGTATAGGTTATCATCCATTTCTTTATAGACAACAAGTGAGTGCTTATGAATTGACCACAAAAGCCATAAGAAAGCGAGGAAACCAATAATGCCCAACTCAGGGAGGGTGCGGATATACTGTCCGTCTATTAATCCAATCCCTGATATACCACGACCCAAAATAGGGTGTTTTTTCCAGTCTTGGAAGCTATCCAACCAACTAAAAATTCTTGCCGAAGAAGAATAATCGAGATAGACATCGCCTACTCTGGCTAAGGATGTATCTTCAAACGCAAATGTATATTTTACTCTTTCTAAAACCGCTTCCGGTCTTATAACGAGTACTGATACGGCTATTGTTGCCATTACTGTAACTAATACCAATTTTCTCTTGCTAAATAATGTAAATGTAAGAAAGGAGAAGATAATACCTATGTATGATGCCCGAGAAAGGGTGTATAAAAATGGAAAGGAGATCAAAACTATCAGCCCAGCCAGAGCTAACCTTAAATTTTTAGGTATTTTTTTCAGAGAGATTCCAAATGCCAGGCAAAATATAAAGAGTAAGTATCCACCAAAAGTATTGGGCTCGCCAACTTGTCCTTCAAAAGGTGCACTTACTCTCACTCCCTGGGGAATTTGCAGTATTCCGTAGACAGATACAATAGCACATGTTATGAAAAAAGCAGTAAGAAAGAAGTTTATCTGTTTTCTGCTGTGAATATGGTTTACAACCAGTATATAAAGCAAGAAATATTCAATATATCTTAAGACATAAAAAAGTCCTTTCTCGGGAGTCAAATAGCCTAAAGCAGCACCTCTCAAAGTAGCGATTACACATATCAATACATAAACACCTATGGCCTTATTAAGGGGTGTTTTTTTGAATAAGGCTAATCCTTTATTTATAGCTGTTTTTGCCAGCCAGGCAAAAGTAATAATTATCAACAATAAATCATCGAAGCGGATAACTATATCTCTGCCTGGGACCTCGCCTATCACTATTTCTGGAGAAAGGAGCATTGAGAAGATCAATATAACCAGTCCTGCATCAGTATTTACTAACGTTACCAAAAAGATTATGCCGCCTAAAACTAATGCCAGGGGAATTTCATAAGGAGATTTGGTGATAACTAGACCCAATAAAATTAGGACGACAAAGAGCACTGAAATAATAATGTAGGTTGGAAGCTGTGGCGATTTCCAGTTTATATTTATTAGGCGCATATTATCCTTAAGTATAAATTCTGTTTAATTTTGTTTTGGGGGAAATTTTAGACTTGAAATAGCCGAGGGAGCGGCATGTTTGACTATTATTTTTGTGCTTTCTCTCCGTAATATCC
>CAYUXD010000340.1:0-2843 GCA_964448655.1 uncultured Eubacteriales bacterium | reverse complement strand
TCCGCTCCGGAAGGGGCAAAGGTTTATCTGGACGGTGAGGATACAAAAAAAGTGACCACCTGTGTCCTGCCGATTGTTCCCTTTGGCAATCATGAAATAAAGGTAATAAAAGAGAATTACGCAGAATGGGAAGATGAGATAAAAATAGAAGTAGGTAAGGAATCTTTAGTCGTTGAAATGGCCCTGACTCCTGATAAGTACGCTTATCTTCTTAAATGGGGTGGACCTGCGAGCGAGCTATTTGTTCAACCTTCTGGAATAGCAGTAGATAAGGATAACAATATCTATATTGTTGATTCAGGACGGATTAAGATGAAAAAGATTAATCCAGAAGGGAAAGTCCAGACCGCCTGGGGAGATTCCGGAAAACAATTTAAGATAATAAAGAATCCTACGAGCGTTGCTGTTGATAATCAAGGCAATGTATATGTCACGGATGAAAAAACTCATAGTTTTCTGAAATTTGATAGGGCAGGGATTTATAAAAGAAAATGGGGCACGGAAGGCACTGAAAATCTCCAGTTTAAAACTCCCTCTGGAGTTGCGGTTGATAGTAAAAATGATTTTTATGTTGTTGATTCTGGAAACCACCGTGTAAAGAAATACAATAGCCAGGGCGATTTAAATAAAATATGGGGAAAGCAGGGAACTGCAGATGGCGATTTTGTCTATCCAAAAGGAATTGCTGTAAGTCAAAAAAATGAAGTTTTCGTTATTGATAGAGTCCGGGTTCAAAAATTCTCTCCAGAAGGAGAGTTTATTGCTTCATGGGGAAGAAGAGGCACAGCCGATGGCGAGTTTAACAATCCCCAGGGAATATTTATTGATCATAATAACTTCGTATATGTGGCTGATTCTGGCAACAATAGAATTCAGAAATTTGATGAAAATGGTAAGCTTATAGCCAAGTGGGGCACTGCAGGAACTGGTGACGGCCAGATGCAATATCCGGTCGATATTGCCATTGATAGTAGAGGCTATGTCTATGTTGTAGAAAAGAACAATAACAGAATTCAATTATTCGGCGTTGTCTCTCCAGCTGAGTCCAGGTAGCGAAATATTTAAATAACGAAAAATCCAGATAATAAAGTATCCTGGTAACAAAATATCTGGATAACATATTTGTCCGTCCTTTTGTTTTAGAAGCCTCCTGACTTTCTCTTTTTTCTCTCTATAATTTCCAGCGTAGGGATGTATAGCGCTATTATTCGACACGTATTTCACAAAATATACTTGAGCCGTCAACTTCAGTAATTATAGATTCAATGCCATAATTAGAAGTAAATGAGATAAATTCATCTGGACCGATTGTATCGCACCTGAATCCATCCTTGCAGACGATAATGCCATCTTTTGAAACATTCTCGTCAATCTCGCCGATGAGTCCATATTCAGACTGGAGTCTGAACCATTCAAGACGATCCTCCCAGAAGTGTTCCGAGTAGCTGGAAAAAAGTATTGTTCCTCCAGAGCGAGTGACACGAATCGCCTCTTCTATCAATTTTCGTTTATTTACCTTGAAAGCCGAGATGCCGTTTTGAATGCATATCACCGTATCAAACTTCCTGTCGCTAAAACCCAGCTCAACAGCGTTCATGACAGAAAGATGCAAAGAAGGAATCTTGCCGATTGTTTTCTCTACCAGAAATAGGCTGGCGCGTGATGTGTCGATACCAAAGACGGTTTTGGCTTTTTCCACCAGTTTCTGGAGGACTCTGCCGTAGCCGCATCCAAGCTCAAGGACTAGGTCGGTTTGTCTTATCTTATCTAGAACAAATTCAATTTCGGCCTCGAGGTATTGCTTAACTCGGGGAGGAGCGATCTCGTAGCAGAGCTGCAGCCGTTCAGCCGATAATTTCTCAGAATAATACCCTTGCACTTTTCTTATCAGATACTTTTGACTTCAAAAATAGGGAATAAGAATTTAATCTTGAGTAGAAAAGAGAGGAATTTTCTTTTTTT
The DNA here is from genome assembly GCA_964448655.1 of uncultured Eubacteriales bacterium. Classification (GTDB taxonomy): domain Bacteria; phylum Acidobacteriota; class Aminicenantia; order Aminicenantales; family Aminicenantaceae; genus SOIV01. The sequence goes on along the minus strand of CAYUXD010000340.1, from coordinate 881 downwards.
GCTCATCTTTAATTTCAGCTAGAAACTTATAGCATAGGAAGAATTTAGTGTCAAAAATGCAGAAAATATGGATAATTATGGATGGTCATGATTGAGAGAGAATTGGGTGAAAAACTCTCAAGAAATCAATAAGGTGGAAAAAATGAGAAGAGAAATCCTTCTTTTAATTGTGCTAATCCCAGCGATTCTGATCATATGCCTCTCGGTTTCAGGAGAGGTGAGCGTAAAAGAAATTGAAATGAATATTCCCACCTACGTTACAGGCCCTGATGATCCGAGTCCTCCTTTCTGGAATTTAATGGTTTATCCTTATTCGATGCAGACTGACATAACCCGTGAGAAGATTGCAGGAAAATACAGAGTGGTAGTGATGGAAAACGATTACATACAACTTATGATCCTGCCTGATGTGGGAGGAAGAATTCTCGCTGCTCTCGATAAAACAAACAACAATTTTGACTTCATTTATCACAATCAGGTGATGAAGCCGGGTCTTGTAGCCTTGAGAGGTGCCTGGCTCTCTGGCGGGATTGAGTGGAACTTTCCAACCCTGGGCCATACTGTAAACACGTTCTCCCCTGTAAATTACAAGATTCTCAACAATGCTGACGGGAGCATTACCTGTGTGGTAGGGACAGAAGAGTGGGTGAGAAGGATGAAGTGGGAAGTATTTATCAGTATTTTCCCAGACAGGTCTTATTTCAAAACCAGGATAAGGCTTTACAATAGAACTCTTACTCATAATAACGGCTATTTCTGGGCAAACGCAGCAACCCACGCCAGGAAGGAGACAAGAGTTGTTTTCCCTCCTGCAGAATACACTTATGCTGGTGGCAGAAAGAGTCAACAGTCCTGGCCTGTTTATCAAGGACAGGATGTTT
>CAYUXD010000339.1:0-2844 GCA_964448655.1 uncultured Eubacteriales bacterium | reverse complement strand
CAGCAGGGTCAAATGAGAATTTAAAAAGGCGAGAATTCTTCTATTAAAAAATCATCTCCAATGCCATGAAGATTTCCCGAAAGCTGAGGTGTTTATTGTGGAGGAATCCTCTAATTCAAATAGGAGTTGTTCCATCTTTGACTTGGTCCTAATGATCAATCGCCGTTCTACTTTGATGACACGATTCTTCCTCCGTTTCTTGATAACTTGCTGAGCGTATTTGATCAAGTAACAACAGTTGCCTGAGGAAGCACCAAAAATCAGCGGAAATGCCGGAATAAGGTAGATACATAAACTTTCTTTATCATCTCAGCCCAACCTCTAGAGGGGACATACTGTTCATACTCTATGATCAGAAGACGGGATGGACAGAAACCTCGGGTCTTGCAGCTGAAGCACAAGAGCCACTCTTCCCCACAGTCCTCTCCGGATGACGCTGACGGTAAATCCCTGCCACGGTAAGGATGAAGATTCAAAAAGTGAACCAATCCAAAGAAGAATGACTCAAAGACTTCTTATCCCCTGGAAAGGCTTGCTATGAGCTAGGCTCTCTTTTTAGAAATGTCAACAGAGGTTAACACTGAGGGAAAAGCTTAGACAACCATCGTTGTCTATAAAAATGTCGCATAATGTAATATTTAACTACATTAACGGATGAAATTTCTTTAAGACTACAATAATTGAAATAGCCCATAATTTTTTTTCGAGAAGCAGCTCACTTATTTCTTTGTTCTCGACTTCACATACCAGGAAAAGGAAACAACAGCCACGGTTAGTACAATCACTATGACTATAATAATTAGCAGGTTTCCCAGCTCCGGAGCGGCTATTGCTTCAGAAGAAATCACAGGCAGAGTTACATAAGAGTCATAGGTGCTGTTCCGGTGCATGGTGATTGTTGGTGGCGACGACAGCTCAGGAGTTTCAAAATTATTCTGATCAGCACAGCTCACAGTGATCCGGATGCGGTTTCCGGCGTTAAAGATATTGGATGTAGGATGGAGGTCAAAAATAAGTTGAACAGGTTCACTTTCGGGCATAAACTCGATGTCTTCTTCAAAGCTGCGATGATATGGAAGTCCCATATATTTAAAGGGCGGTTCGGAAAGCTTGCGATGGGAAGCTCGTAAAACTCCTTCTGTGATGTAGTGAGAGTACTCCTCAGTATCCACTTCCTCCAGGTAGACAAAAAAATCACCATCTCTGGCTGTCGAACTGACCCAGAGGGAGACAACAGGATGCCCGGTAACCTCCAAATCTTCTTCCAGAGGCACTGTAGTGTAGGTCAGGGCTTTTTTATCATTGAGCGACATGTCACTATACTCAAAACCCATACCGAGCCCATCGGTCCAGCGGGTCGTTTTCCCGCTCGTGGTTGTGTAATCCACTTGATAAGTATCTTCTCCGGAAGTGCTATCCGGTGATATTTTCTTCAGAAGACCGTCGTTTGTTGAATTGACACTCCCCGAAGGCCCCTTGTGGAAGTAAAAGTACGTCTTATTTACCTCAGGAAGTGGCCATTTCTCTGCTGTCCTCCAGGCGGTGTCTTCAGGCGCACCCATGGTAAAATAAGAGATAGGCTGTTCATCCATAATGCCGTTATTTATACCCTTCAACCAGTAATCATACCAGCGCAGGTGTTCTGCAATGAGGTCAAACTTAAAATCAAATCCTATAAGAGAACGGGTTGTCTTTTTCCAGCCGTCCCTGGTGCCGCTATGAGACCTGGGCAGGATAATAACCTTCTGAGGATTTTTAAGATTGTTAAACCACGCCATAGCATCTCTTGGCCATAAGTCGTACCAGCCCCCAACAGTATAAACAGCAACATGTGAACCTTTTGTATTGATCCACTTCAAATAAAAATTGGGGCTCCATTCCAGACTTGGCTTGATCTGTTTGCCGGGAAATAGAGTATCCCGGTATGCGCTCGGAGTTGTATATTCACAGGGAAAAACATTAGCTTTATGCAGTTCGATGGCTTCTTTCGCCATAACCGACTGGAGGTCTTCATCTACGGATGGAGTGGGAACGTCTATATCCAGTTGTTTGACAAGCTCGCTCCAATTGCGGATGAAATCATCCTGGTACACCCCGCCAGGATGGGAAAAAGAGTATAAGTCAAACATGGCAACCTCAGGAACAATAGCTTTGAGGTGCGGCGACCCCATTCCGGCTGCAATGTACTGGGTTATTCCAAGGTATGAGCCTCCAAACATCCCGATATTTCCATCGCACCAGGGCTGTTTTGCAAACCATTCGTTTATATCATAACTGTCCTGGGCTTCTTCAGGAGTAAAAATTCCTCTGCGGATTCCAAAAGAAGCACCACCACCCCTGACATCCACGGCTGCAATGATATATCCGTGTTTTAGTATTCTCTGCATCCCCTGGGAATCGACCACTGAGCGGATCTTACCTTCCTCTGTATAATGGGCGCGGTGGTAACGGGAATGAGTCCAGATAAGAGGCAACGGCTCGCTGACCGGTACTCCGTTTTTTGTGGGACGGCAGATATCCACAGCAAGCCTGGTCCCATCGCGGACTGTGACATACTGAGACAGCCGCACCCACTCATCATAAATCGGGTTGGAATATCCTTTGTACTTTCCCAGTTCCGATACTTTTTCTTCCTGCGGGAAAGCTTCTGTTCCTGAGCCAATAGAAACCAAAAAATAACAAAAACAAAAAATTAAGATAAATTGCAGGCACTTTTTACAGGATTGATTCATTATTTCTACCTTCTCTTTGTTTTTATCTGACATTCTATTAGATTTTTCAAAACATAGGAAATTCGTTTTCTCTGTCGCGTAATAACTTCACAATTTTCACCCACTGATATGC
>CAYUXD010000338.1:0-2845 GCA_964448655.1 uncultured Eubacteriales bacterium | reverse complement strand
AACCTTAACTCATTTTTCAAAAACCGGACATTTTTGCGTGGCACAAATAGGACATTATCACGTGGCAGTGACAATGAATTGGCTAGCCCCCCAGATCTGTCATCAAAAAATAAAGAGAACTCAGATTTACTGAACTTTGCCAAGGAAAGAAATGAGGAGAAGATGGCCACCCAGGGCATAGATGCCAGTTTGGTTGAGACGGAGAAGATAGAGGCGCTCTATAGTTATAATTAGGGGGATCAAATTCTATCCTCGTTTTTAACTTAAACCCAAAATTTGGTGAATAATAAATTTAAACATTGGATTTGATTAGGCTATTTTGTAATTTTAGATTATTTATTTTAAAATATAGATGTGAAAAGAGAATTCAGCTTTTATGTTCAATTTAGCCTGCTTCAGGAGGAGAAGTACAATTTTTATTCCTGGCAGGCTTCTATAAAAAATATGCTGGCCTTTCTATCGTTATTCCATATCAACTAATTATCCTTCCCAAAAATACGAAAAATACATTCCTCAAGAGGGGTAAATTTTACCTGAAAGAAAATTTTTTCGGAATAAAGGAACACATAACGATAATACGGATATAGATCGTATCGAGCTTTTTAAGCCACATCTTATTAATTAGAGAGTGAAAGGCTGAGCCTAACATGAGAAAGAGATTGGGATGGAAACTTGTCTTGACCATACTGGTCGTTCTCCTGGCCATTTATTTAGCTTTCCCTCCAAGAGACAAGATCAAATTAGGTCTTGACTTAAAAGGGGGAATTCATCTTGTCCTTCAGGTGAACACTGATGACGCTGTAAACATCGAAACCGACGAGGAGATAGCACGCCTGCAGGAGCTCTTCAGAAGAAAAGATATAGAATATAATGATGTCAGCAAGGGCCAGCCCGGCCGTTTCTCCATACACATCGTCGATCCCGACCAGAAGGAGAAAATCAAAGATCTCTTGGATGAGTACTTCAAAGGGTGGAATGTCACTATCGCAGGCAACACAGTCTCCCTTTCCATGAGGGGCGATGTCGTAACCCACCTGAGGGATCAATCCGTCAATCAAGCTGTCGAAACAATCCGGAACAGAGTCGATGAATTTGGAGTTGCAGAGCCGACCATCCAGAGACAGGGGATAGGCGGAGATCGAATCATCGTTGAAATGCCGGGAGTTGATAATCCAGACCGGATTAAAAACGTCATTAAGACCACGGCCCTTCTCGAATGGAAGTTGGTGAAAGCCGGTCCTGCTCCTGACCGCGAAATGCTGATTGAAGAATTTGGAGGGACAATTACTGATGACGTGGAGATTGTTCGAGGAGATACAGCAAAAATGGAAGGCGCCTATTATTTTGTCAGCAGAATCGCCGCAGTGACAGGAAAGGATCTGAGTAATGTCCACAGTTCTGTCGACGAATGGAACAACCCGGCGGTTGCCTTTTCCCTGAATCTCGACGGTGCGCGAAGATTCAAGCAGATAACTTCGGAGAATATCGGTAGACCCCTGGCCATCATTCTCGATGGAAAAATTCAATCGGCACCTGTCATTGAAGATGTCATCTCCGGCAGTGGAATCATCCGCGGTCATTTCACGCCGAAGGAGGCAGAAGATCTGGCCCTTGTCCTTCGGGCAGGAGCTCTCCCTGCGTCTGTCAAATATCTGGAAGAACGGACCATCGGGCCTTCCCTGGGTTCTGATTCCATTCGAAAAGGCCTTCAAGCGTCTCTGATTGCTCTCTTTTTTGTCATGTTCTTCATGGTCGCCTACTACGGGTCAGCGGGTGTCAATGCCAATGTGGCTCTTATCCTCAACATGCTTCTCCTGTTAGGTACCCTATCCTACTTTAAAGCCACCCTGACGCTCCCCGGTATTGCGGGCATTATCTTGAGCATCGGCATGGCCGTAGATGCTAACGTCCTGATTTTTGAGAGAATAAAAGAAGAGCTAGCAGCGGCGAAGAGTCTTGCCACATCCATCGCCACTGGCTTCTCCCGCGCCTTCAGCGCCATCCTGGATTCAAATGTCACCACCATCATCTGCGCCCTATTCCTCTTCCAGTTCGGCACCGGACCCATCAAAGGCTATGCAGTGACGCTTATCATCGGTATTACGGCGAGCATGTTCACCGCAGTCTTCGTCTCTCGTCTCATCTTTGACTTATTGCTGTCCAGAAGAAAGAGGACGGAGAGAGAAAAGAAGTTTCTGAAAATCAGCTTATTCAAAAAGACCAATATAAACTTCATGAAATACAAATATATTGCTTTTGTCCTGTCTACAGCTTTAATCATCGCTGGACTCGTGAACATCATATCAGGAAAGGGATTAAAATACGGCGTCGACTTTTCGGGCGGAACTTTGATTCGAGTAAAATTTAAAAGCCCGGTATCCATAGATGAAATACGGCAATCCCTGAAGAATGTCGAGCTTGGCAGCAGCTCGATTCAGGAAATCGAACAGAAAAAAAGGGAATACCTGATAAGAACTGTCCTGCCCTCCTCAAGAGCAGGTCAGGAGCAGGAATTGGAGGCCCATGAGATCATGGGTAACAAGGTCGTTGATGCCCTGAGGGAAAAAGAAGAAAAACAAGCCCTGGAAAAGGGATTGAAGGATCTCAACAGCATAACGGAAGGAGACCTGGCCGCCCTCCTCCAATCCACCTTTCCCGATCAGGCAAACGAGATTGCCCATAAGGTTGTCTCTTTCCGAATCTCCAAGGGAATTATCGAGGATTACTCGCAACTTCAACAAGAGGGAGTCAGCCAAGGCGCTCTATCTTTCCTTAAAGAAAAGACTTTCCTCGGCAATTTGACCGTTTTGAGTAAAGAGACGGTCGGGCCGCAAGTGGGTCAGAC
>CAYUXD010000337.1:0-2849 GCA_964448655.1 uncultured Eubacteriales bacterium | reverse complement strand
AAAGAGCGGTGTCGCCCGCATTCTAATGCAATAGTATAAATTGCGTTTGTATGAGCAAAAGCAAAAAGCAAGACCTGACCCCACATTGATGATTCATTTTAATGGGCTAAATCAAGGTGTTAAAAAAGACTGGCCAACTCCTCTATTGGGGTGAGGAAAACCCCCTCTGTAAGGTTAGTCAAACAGCAGCAAAATCACCCTAGGATTCATCCTAAAAGGGCATTGAAAAGACTGAGGCTAAGATATATCAATAGGACATTATGTTATTAACAATCAGTCTTCTTGAATCAATGACACTCGTAGGACAAGCTACGAGCACATCCTCTGATCAGTTTCAGGAAATCCTAAGGATTCTCCTGATACCGATTGCATGGATATTTCCAATGCAAAGGGCGATTCTCGATTTCTTTTTGCATTCTTCCTCCCCTTGGATAGCTGCTGGAAAATATCTGTTTCTCCTCTTCCCTCTTCTGCTCTGGCTCGGCATCATCTGGTGTACACAACTTTCTCTCTATACACTGCCCTTTCGCTCAAGACGCATTAACTTCATCACCACTCTGCTTCTTTCCTGGTGGGATGGAACACGAGCAGTGTGGCTCTTCTGGGTCGGCCTGTTTAGGCTCATTGTTGTATTAATCGGATGGCTGTTCTCTATTCTGCGGCTCATAGTAAAATCTATAATGGAAGCTATCAAACAGATTGTGATCGCTCCCTTCACGATGACCGGTCGGATGACAAAAAGTTTCTTCCGGCCCGGCGTCCCCTGGGTAGCCTTTGTGAGCCTTGTGTTCTGGTGCATGCTTGAAGCTGTGATCTTTGCCTATGTCCTTTTCCCAACGATTTCAGAAGTACTTATGGACATTGTAGGATCGGATAAGTCATCTCCACTGGTGATGCCTATGTTGTATGTATTCTTGCTCATTATCATTATGGGAAGCTTTGCTGCCCTCCAAGCGTTAACAGATGCCATCCGGACAAAAAAAGTAAAACTCATCATCCAGATGACAATCATCGAATTGATTGTTATGGGCTTTGAGGTGATGTTCCTTTATCGCGAGTTGGTTGACGCCATCACACCCTGGATAGTACAGCAGACTGGTGTTCGGATGGGGATCGCCTTCACCATGGGGATTGCCAGCATGGGATGGATTGCCATTCGAGGCATGACCTGGTTCTTATTTGGACAGTTCGGTACACCGCCGCTGTTAGCTGTTATCGCCCGTCGACCAGTAGGCCAGGCCGGAGAAGAACAGAAAAAGTTTGCATCCGACGTCCCAGAAGCTCCGCAATGGTGGAGAAAACCGATACAAGAGTTTAAAAATGAGATCGAATGGCTGCATAAGAAGTTTAATGAACTTCTGGAATTCCTGACTCTACCCATCCTTCAGGTTCTGGCGGTTATCCTGAATTTCTTTATGATCTTGTTGACCGCACGGCCGATCTTCAACCTTCCATTCAAAGAGTTGAAAGATGTGATGGATACGCGAGAAATCTTAATAGCAAGAAATCTAGCGCCGAAGAAAGGAGCCCAATCTTGAACTTCAAATTTAAAAACCTTTTCACATGGCTGATTGGCGTAACATTCTTCTTAATTATCGTCACCGCGTGCAGCCCGCCAAGCACCGAAAAAGTATCTCGATTGGTCATGTTCGTTGGTGTGGACGTGAGTGGTTCTTTTCAGAGATCAGGTTATTACGATGATGCTCTGACCTTTCTCTCTCACTACATCTATGGCCACCTCAATGGACTGGGCGATTTGAGTGGACTGCGGGCACTATTCGTGGGCTCCATTGGAGGTCATGGCACAAACGAGCCCAAGGCTTTCCATCCTATCCATGATCTCGAGGGTAAAGGCGTGAGAGAGATAAAAGCAGCCCTCCAGGAGTGGTTTCCACCTAGAGATACAATAACGGATTTTAACGCCTTCTTCGGGGAGGTCGCTGCCCAGACCAAGGATAGAAACCTTACCCTGGCGCCGATTTGCATCATGATTATAACCGACGGTGTTCCGGCCACAGGAATCCGTGAGGACAAAACGACTTACGAGGGGATTGATCTGGAACCCCTGGAATATCTCTCTCGACGGGTCACAGTCCGACTTACCTACCTGGACCCAATAGTCGCCAAACGCTGGCGAGATAATGTTCCTACGCGGCGAGTAAGAGTATGGACGGTCCCCGGAGAAGTCATGGAAGGTTGGAAAGAACAGATGGAACCTGGTGTTGAACTGGCTGAACAAGAAAAATTCTGGAAGTGGGTTAAAGACAACGTCGATTTCCGGGTGCGTGCTAGAAAATTCTGAGCAAGCGAACAGCTTATTAACAAAACTTAACACATCAAAACAGCTTATTTTTTATCTTCATTTAAAATCCACTGTACAGTTATTCATTTGTTATCCTATCTTTCTCTGGGTAAATTTGAGTTGTTTTTTGCGCAATTGAAAAATTAGTGAACCGTTTTTCTTTTGGGTTTGATGACTCAAATCCCTGTAACAAAATTATTCAAAATTTTGTGTTTCACTGCTCTTGATCATCTATTATTTCGCTTTTTTTATTATCATTCGGAAGATATTTGCCCCTCTTTTATAAAACCAGACAAAAAAGGTTGGAAGCGCGAAAATAAAGAGCAGCATAGATGCTGTGATTATCGGTCCAAAATGAAGCATAGAGTAGCTGAAAGCCACAAGAGGTATAAGATTCAGCCGAGCAGCAGCTTTCAGTAATTTGTGTTCTGCGATTAAATCTGCGGCAAAAGGTGAGTTCTTGTAATAGAAGTCAACCAGTGCCCGGCCGAGCTTGCTGGGCATAAGGTATCTGTCCCTGAAATCCCGAAGAACCTTCACATAAGGA
>CAYUXD010000336.1:0-2850 GCA_964448655.1 uncultured Eubacteriales bacterium | reverse complement strand
CATTGCCACAGCAGCAGGACTTTTTGCTGCCATTCCTGCGGTTATCGCTTACAACCATTACCTTCATCGAATAAAGGACCTGATAACTGAGATGGAGGATTTTTCTCTCGAATTTTTAAGCATTGCCGAGAAGCTCTATGGCCCTTAAAGCGCGCCTGCCCTTCAAAAGACGTCTCGGAACTTCTCTGTCGGAGATAAACGTCACACCTTTTGTGGATGTTATGCTTGTTCTCCTGGTCATTTTTATGGTCACTGCCCCTATGATTCAATCTGGAATTAGCGTCAATCTTCCTCAGGCTGAAACAGAATCAACTCCTGCAGAAGAAGGCCTAACCCTTACTATCACCAAGGATAAATATATTCACATTGAAAATTCTGTCATAAATCAATTTTTACTGGAACAAAAATTGAAAGAATATTTCTATGGAAAAAAGAAGAAAATTATTTTCATCCGCGCGGATGAGAGCCTTCCCTATGGTTTTGTTATGCACATTCTTGATATTTCTAAGAAAGCGGGTGTGGAGATAACTGGACTTATAACAAGACCCATAGAGCTTGAGGAAAAAAAATAAAAATGATAGCGCTCGCCAGAAGCAACCCCGTTTTCAAAAAGGCCGTTGTCCTTTCTTTCACTGCTCATCTGGCATTTTTCCTGTTTATTCTCCTCTCTCCTCATTTACAAAAGTCCTCAAGAGGAGAAATGATTCATTATGTTGAGCTTATGTCTTTTCCCGGAGGAGGTGGTGGAGGCGGAGGCTCATCCGGAGAAGGCGGTGGAGGTGAAAAAAAAATTGCAGAAACGACCTTGCCAGAAAGAGATACTTTAAGAGATTTAACCACACCTCAAAAGCTGCAGCAAGAGAAAGCGCCAACCCTAAGACATCCAGTTGAAAAGCCCGAAAAGGAGACAAGGACAAAAAAAGAAAAAAAAGCTGTTATTCAAAAACAATCAACCGGAACCAGAGAGGCTGAGGCTGGTTCTGGCAAAGGAAAAGGCACTGGTCCAGGCTCTGGTGTAAGGCTCGGCGGCGGCGGTCCAGGCACCGGTCCAGGCATCGGCCCTGGTACTGGATCAGCGTATTCCTCCCAAATTGGCCTCTCCAACTTTCCCTTCACTTATTATCTTCAAATCATAATAGACAGAGTCTCGAACAACTGGTTCACTTCTCTTGTCGACCCAGGGATCACGGGCAGCTTCCAGTCAACTGTCCATTTTAGAATTTACAAAAACGGTCAAATCTCGGAACCAAAAATCGAGGAGTCAAGCGGAATAAAGTCCCTGGATCTGTCAGCCCTTCGGGCCATACAAACATCAGCCCCATTTCCTCCCCTCCCAGGAGCCTACGAGGATGAATATTTGGGAATATATTTGATATTTGAGCACTCAAAATGAAGATAAAGTGGACTTTATTGGGAGGAATTCTTATCTTTCTTGCAGTATTAATACTCCATCCTCAGCAGGAAGTGGTTATAAGTATAAAAGAAGGGATGCCGGCCATTCCTCTGGCTCTCCCCGATTTCATAGTTCGTTCTTCCTTGCCTGAAACAATATCTATTGCTCAAGAACTTCATCAAATCATCTCCGACGATTTAAAATACAGCCGGGTTTTTCAACTCCTGCCCAAGAGCTATTACAGCTATATAAGACCCCTGAATCCTGAAGAAATATTTTTTAAGGACTGGGAATCCATCCAGGCCAAAATCCTTTTTGTGGGCGAGGTTCCGGAGAGCGAGGGGAAAAAATTTTTGTTCGAGGGCAAAATTTATGACGTCAAGGCCGGACGATTCATTTTCGGAAAGCGGTATCAATCAGAAAAAACCCTGCTCCGCCTGGTAGCTCACAAAATGGCAGATGAAATCATGAAAATCTATGGAGAAAGAGAACTTTTCACCTCCAAGATCGTCTTTATCTCTAATAGAGACGGCAACGACGAACTTTATATGATGGACTATGACGGCCACAACCAAACGCGAGTAACCTTTAACAAACAACAGGACTACATGCCGGCCTGGTCTGCTGATGGGAAAAAGATCGCTTATACTTCTTACCGAAACAACAGGGCAGGCCTGTATATTTTAAATCCGTTTGAAGGAGAAATAACTGAAGTGGTCAGCGAAGGAACAAATTTTGCCCCAACCTTTTCTCCTGATGGAAAAAAATTAGCTTTCTGCTCTACTATGGAGGAGGGAAATCCGGAAATTTATGTGGCTACAAGCGAGGGCAAGAAGATAAAAAGATTGACATTTAACGAAGCAATTGACACAGCTCCTTCCTGGTCGCCGACAAGTCGGGAATTAGCCTTCACCTCTGACAGGGGAGGGACTCCTCAAATTTACATCATGGATGCCGAGGGCTCTAATGTCAGGAGGATAAGTTTTGGGGGAAGCTATCATGATGCACCCGCTTGGTCACCCGCAGGAGACAGGATTGCCTACGTTTCCCGTGTAGACCAAATATTTGATATATATGTCCTGAATCTCAGGACAGAGCAGGTTGTCAAACTCACAGAGAGCAATGCCCGGAACGAGACTCCTTCCTGGTCTCCTGACGGCAGGCATCTTGTTTTCTCCTCAAACCTTACTGGAACAATACAGCTTTACACCATTGATTACGATGGCTCTAACCTTCGCCGTCTCACTTCTAACGGAGAAAACAAACTCCCTGATTGGTCACGATAGAATAATCTGGGGGATTCGTTCTTTGAACACAAAATATCGCATTCGGGATTTAATGGTAAACATCTCCATGTTAGTTATAACTCATTGGTAAGGCACAGGTTTTGGGAGATAGCCGCAGCGACCATTGAAGAAAGGCTCAGGCTGTATGGCTCTAAAACACGTTGCTTTTGC
>CAYUXD010000335.1:0-2863 GCA_964448655.1 uncultured Eubacteriales bacterium | reverse complement strand
TCTCTTCCTCCTCTGCCTTCTCTGTTTTCTTTGTCTTTGCTATCTCCTCTGTTTTCTCGCCTTTCTCTTCGTTCTCTGATTTGTCTTCGATCCTCTCCGTTACTATAAAAACAGTTGATTCCGAGTCTTCGGTGAGGATAGCATCTTTGGGAAGGAGTAATGTGTTTTCATGCATGTCATAGACAATATTAATCCTGGTGAACATGCCAGGTTTCAGCTTCCGTGTCTTATCCGTGACTCCAACGGTAACTTTGAAGGTACCTGTCTCTGCTGACACCACCGGACTAATACGTAGTATTCCTGCAGAAAATATTTCCCCGGGGATAGCATCAGCCATCAGTTCGGCGGGGAATCCAGCTTGAAGTTTACTCAATTCCTTTTCTGGCACATGAAGCACTGCCAGCAAAGGATCAAAATCTGTAATGCGAAAGGTCTCCTGATTAACGGTTACCATATTCCCCACCTTGATAAAACGTTCGGATACAATACCGCTGATGGGTGCTTTTATTTCAGTATAGTTGAGATTGAGCTTTGTCAAATCATAGGTTGATTTTTGCGTCTGGTATTCATATTTCGTGCGATCATAGGCTTCGGCACTGATGAGCTTGTATATAAACAGCTCTTTGTTACGCTGGAATTCGTTGTCCAGTTCTTCTAACTTTGATTCTACCTGAGCAAGTCTATGGATAAACTCCTCATCTTCTAATTTAACAAGAACCTGTCCAGCCTTAACACTATCCCCTTCTTCCACGAAGATCTCTTTAACAACTCCATTTACTTTGGCTACTACTAATGCTTCACCTTCAGCCTCCAATGTGGCTGTGCCCGAATAGTTGGCTGAAACCGAGCCTTTAATAACTTCTGTGACCTCAACCGGAATAGGCAGATCTTCCTCTTTTTCACTTTTGTTGTTAGCAGGCGTTTGGCCCCTGCATCCATAAATAACTAAAAAAACTAGAATGATTAGGACAATTAATCCTGTTTTATTAGTTTTTTTTGCCATCTTTCTCCTCCCGGGAGTTCGGTAATTTCATGTCTTACTTTTGTGATATATTTCTTCTATATGTACACTTGTATACACTTTTCATTTGTATATACGAAATACCAGGAATGAAAGTTTCAGGAATGAAACTTTTTTGAATGAATCAATACGATAAGGCCGGGTAGAAGATATGCCGAATTACTGCATCGCTAAAGTGAGCGTTTTGAAAATTAGAATTTTCTTTTATGCGCCTCCCTTTTGCTCTTTTTCTGAGCCGCGTGTGCAGAAAAATGTTTTTGTTAGCGACTGCTGGGCAAAAACCGGACATGCGGGGCAAATGCATTGATCTTCTTCAGTGATCTTTAAATTCTTGCCGATTGTCGGAAAACAATATCCTATAGGATCAGCTCCTTGAACATAAGACGGGCAGCTTCGGCAGATGCACATTCCAATGACTTTCTGCTCCATCTCTTTCATTTCTTCCGGATTCATTTCCTCGCCCATGATCCCTCCTTTTAAAATTCAGTCTGAAGCTCTCACTGCGAGAAACTTCTCAGTCATGAAATTATTATCTTTATTATCCGCTCATTAAAAACTATGTTCAAGCGAGATTATAGCTAGGTAGTCTATTTATTCTTTTTTCTTTTTACGTTCCTTCTCTTTTTTCCAATAATCCATACAGGCAACGTTGCAAAAATGGAGGACATATTCCTGGCCCTCTGAGTGGAGGGCAGCTGCCTTGGGGATTATTTTTTTACAAACATGACAGGATATTTTCTCAGTATCTTCTTTCATTTTTCATCCTTTCCATTAATTTTTTTAAGTTTGAAAAAAAGCCAATTTTTATCTTTCGGATCTTTAGGCTTAAGCTTTATCAAACAATATCTTCCGTGCATTTTTTTGCCGTTTATCTCCATAATTCTTTTCGAAAAGGTCGTCTCAAGAGGAAGATAATCCCCTCTGTCCCAAATCTGGACCTTTCCTGCTCCATACTCACCTTTGGGAATTATGCCTTCAAAATCTTCATAGCCTAAAGGATGATCTTCTGTCTCGACAGCCAGCCTTCTAATTCCTTCTTCCTGAGGAGCCGATTTAGGAATTGCCCAGCTCTTAAGCACGCCGTCTTCCTCTAAACGCAAATCAAAATGGAGATGAGAGGCATCGTGTTCCTGGATAACATAAATTAGCCCTTCTGATTTCTTTTTTTTCTTTGTTTCTCCAGGCTCTGAGCTCTTCTTAAAATCTCTTTTCTTCTTGTATTCTTTTAAACTCATTTCTTTCTTTTAATAATTATCAGTTCTCCGATATCAATTGTCAAACTCCAAACATTGATTACTTAGCACTGGGGGACGTTCCCTTTGAATTTGAGTGCTCGATAAAAGGTGGGCTTGATGAATCAAGCCCCTACATAATATAGGAAAAATGTGTGTTTGATAAATCAAACACCTACACAATATAGCAAAATGTGGGCTTGATGAATCAAGCCCCTACAGGAGAGCCTCAAATGTATATTTGTTGTTTATTTTTTTGACCTTGCCAAAGAAGTACTCGGGATCGTGATTAAAAGCAAGTATCCAGTCTTCCTCGATAGCCTGCTCAAAATATTTCTTCTTACTCTCCAATGTCTCCTGGGGAAAAAGATCATAGCTCATGATGTAAGACAACCCTACATGAGCTGAAGTCGGAACCAGATCTCCCAGGAAAAAAAAGACCTTTCCCCCGGAGCTGACTTTCACACACTGATGGCGGGAAGTGTGTCCGGGTACAACAATTACCTCAACTCCCTCTGAGATTTCCTTGTTTCCGTCCACAAGCTGAAGAAGCCCGTGTTTCTCCAGAGGGAGGAAATTTTGTTCTAAATAACTCGGCTTATCTCTCTCG
>CAYUXD010000334.1:0-2872 GCA_964448655.1 uncultured Eubacteriales bacterium | reverse complement strand
GGAGGTACAGGAGATCAAAAAAATTGAAAATTAACAATAAAAGTAAATTCCTACCTCAAAATATGGCTTGGAAAATTCGAACATAGGAGGGGCTTTAAATGAAACTGAATCGACATATGCTAGACAAAGTTCAGAAAACGGGAACAACAGCGATTTTTGATGGAATCAGCGTGACGGGGAACGTAAAGGGCTCTCACAATCTTTATCTTAACGGAGAATTCGAGGGGACGATCGACCTTACTGCACTCTTGTTAGTGGGCAAGACAGGAAAGCTTAAGGGTAAAGTGAAGGCAGAGTACGTGATCATCGAAGGTGAAATGGAGGGTAAAGTAATCGCTAATGAAAAGGTTGAGTTACGCGCCGGAGGAAAGTATAAGGGTGAAATCTTGGCTCCCTCGGTCATGATTTCTGACAACTCCTTCTTCGACGGCATTGTGCAGATGTTGAAGAAAGGAACTGAGCCGCCACCAATCACCACAAAAATAAAACCCCCCGCCGAGATTGAGGAGAGCAAGTAGCCCAAGGCGAGCTGAGTCAAATCTGCAAAAAACTGGGGCGACCTTCTTCCCGGATGTTTTTCAGAGCCTGGTGATTGATGCGCAACAAGGCTCCGTTTTTTGCTAACAGGGTGAAAGCTACTTATCATCCTCTCTGATGGTTCCCTTCCTACAAGGATCCTCAATAAATAGGCATCCAGGTTCCATAATCAAGATTATTCTAACAAGTCCTGCTGATTTCTCTGCGAGAAGGCTTATAATCCTGGAAAGATGAGATGTTAAACTGGATAAAAAAATTCCTACTCGCCGATTCTGACCAATAGCCCCTTCCGTTTTACAACGTTAAAGTTCCAGTGAAAAAATAAAAAGGAAATAAAAACATAAATCGCATTAAGGGCCGAAGCCCAGAGGAGTTGGTGGAGAGGGAAACCACCTGCAGATATGACCTCTCTCATTCCTTCAAATACATGTGATGCTGGGATATAGTGGGCAATTGTCTGAAGAAACGGAGGAAGTACAGACACAGGATAAAATACTGCAGAGACAGGCATAAACATAAAGCCAAGAGCCCAGGCAAGAACCTCTGTCTCCTGACCAAATCTCAGTATTAGCGCTGTAGTTATAATTCCTATCGCCCATCCCATGATTATAAGGTTGAGGACAAAGGGAATGAGAGATATGCCTATCAAGAATATGTTAAAAGAATAAAATACCCAGGCCAGAGCAGCCATGATTGTGGAAACCGTTATTAGCTTTACAACGCTCACCAACATAAGGGAGAGAATATACTCTGCAGGAGTTAAAGGACTTGCAAAAAGGTTCAACAGGTTCCTCGCCCATACATCCTCAAGAAAGGAGACGGATATGCCCTGCTGTGATCGGAACAGAATATCCCAGAGAATCAAGGCGCCAAGAAAAAAGGTTATAAAACCGGGCAAATTCTGTCTGAATTGAGCTAGATAAACGGTGATAAATCCCCAGACAAGAAGATCTAATAATGGCCAATAGAAAACTTCCATGAGCCTGGGTATACTCCTTCTGTAAAGATACATATGCCTTGTGAAAAGGGCAGTTATCCTGTGATGTTTCAAATCTTTTCCTCTCTTGCCACCTTCAAAAAAACTTCCTCCAGGTTTTTCCTCCTGAAATCCCTTATAATCTCCTCAGGTCTTCCCTCGGCGATAATCCTCCCTTTGCAAAGGAAGATTATCCTGTCTGACATCTCCTCCATCTCCTTCATGTTGTGAGAAGTGTAAAGGATGGACAAACTGCGGTTCTTTTTTATTGACTTCAATAAGCTTCTTGTTTTGTCTGCTATATCAGGGTCCAAGCTTGCGGTAGGCTCATCGAGAAAGAGAATCTTTGGGTTGTTGATAAGAGCCTTGGCCAGGTTTAGCCGTGTCTGATGTCCGGAGGAGATATGTCTTACCAGTTTGTCCTCTATATCCTTTATTTCAAAGATCTTCAGAAGTTCGGATATTCTATTTTCCTTTTCCTTTACCTTGTAGAGTCTGGCAAATACTCTTAAGTTTTCCCTCACAGTTAAGGAGTTGGGCATGGAGACATGGGAGGAAGAAAAGTTGACATCCTGAATGATCTTTTCTCTGTTCTTTTTCAGGTCAAAACCAAAAACCTTTATGTCTCCAGATGCGGGTGTGGTTAGGCCCAGGAGCATATGGATAATAGTTGTCTTGCCCGCACCGTTAGGGCCCAGAAGACCCAATATCTCTCCGGGGTAAATATCAAAAGATACATTGTCCACAGCTTTTAATGATTTAAAGACCTTTGTTAATCCTTTGACTTCCACAACGGGTTCAAACATTTTATCAAGGATAAGCTAAACCCTGAATAAAGACAAGATTGGTGCTGTAATTTCAGTATCCACAGAGAGTGAGGACATCTTGAATGCGATAAAGGAGAGAGAGGGAAAATCAGAAGTTTCAGAAAAGAATCTTTGACGAGAAGATTATAGTTAAATTTTTTTACACCTGTCCTCTTTTTTGGGCATAAAAAGTAGCGCTAAAGGGGAAAAAAATTGGCATGATATTTGCTATAACTCTAGGTAGAATCAAAAACTGAGTGGAGGAAAGAATGAGAAAGATTTTTTTGATCAGTATTATGATGGTTTTTATTATCTCAATTAGCTCAAATGAAATTTTTGCCAGGTCACACAGGGATTTTTCATCAAAAAACTATCTAACCTTTTCCTGGTTTTTTAAACCTGCCAGCCTGGGCGCCAAACTTCAAATAGCTAACAATATGTATGCTACAGGCAACATTGATTATAGATATTCAACAAAAGACCTAGAGTTCCAGGGAGGGGCAGTATATTTATTTCCTCCAAAAATTCTTATCTTCAAGCTGTACGCAGGAGG
>CAYUXD010000333.1:0-2892 GCA_964448655.1 uncultured Eubacteriales bacterium | reverse complement strand
CTAGATAAGCCACCGGAACTTCAAGGAGAGATATGGTCGAAGTTAAAGCAGCCACGCATAAAAGTGAGAAAAAGAGAAGCGCAAAGATATAACCGCCCGGTATTTGGGAAAAGATAATGGGAAAGATCTGGAAAACAAGGCCAAAACCTCCTACGTCCATTTGCTGGTGGGAAAAAGCAAGGGTGGGAAAGATTATCAGCCCTGCCAGGAGGGCGATAAGAGTATCCGAGAAGGTAACCCATCCTGCCGAAGAGACGAGATTATCGGATTTAGAGATATAGCTGCCGTAGGTGATCATTGTTCCCATACCCAGGCTTAGAGAAAAGAAAGCCTGCCCTAACGCAAATAGAACGACTGTGCCGCTGAGCTTTGAGAAGTCTGGTTGGAGATAATAGGTCATGCCTGCAGAGGCGCCGGGAAGCGTTAAAGCCCTCACCGCAAGAAAAATAATAAGCAGAAAAAGGATGGGCATCAGAACCTTAGTCCATCTTTCTATTCCTTTTTTAACCCCTTTTGAGATGATATAAGTAGTAATTCCAATGAACAGGAAAAGTAAAAAGATAACTTGAAGAGGATTAGAAGTAAATTCTTCATATATTTTTTCAGTTAATTGACCTGTCACATCTCCGTTGAAAGCTCCTGTTGCAGTCTTGACAATGTAGCCTATTGCCCATCCTGCTACAACAGAATAGTAAGAGAGAATACAAACACCTGTTATCACTCCCAGGTAGCCGATAAATTTCCAGGGTGAGCGGGGTTTTATATGTTCGACGGCTCCGACAGGGTTTTTCTGAGTGTGGCGTCCGATGGTCAATTCTGCCAGCATCACAGTGAACCCGATTAAACCAGCCGCCAGGATATAGACCAGGACAAAAACTGCTCCTCCATTCTGGCTTACCATTGTCGGGAATCGCCAGATGTTGCCTAAACCTATAGCCGAACCTGTTGCTGCGAGAATGAAAGCGATTTTGGATCCCCAAGTTCCTCTCTTGATCGTTTCCTGGCCTTCCATTTCAGTCTCCTGTATGAAGACAAAAAAAAGAAATATTAATTTTTCCCATACCTTTTACCACAATATGTGGATATTGTAAAAGAAATTATGTTATGGGAAACGTCCCCTAAATTATAAATTAAATTATTGCCTATTTAATTCTCCCTAGTTAAAATTATAAGCTATCTGGAGAAAGGAGGTAGGTTAAATGCCGGCAATAGAGATAAAGCCCGATGTTTACTGGATAGGTGTAAACGACCGAACAACTGACCTTTTCGAAGGTTTATGGCCTATCACCAAGGAAGGCGTTTCTTACAATTCATATCTCATAGATGATGAGAAGAAAGCGATCATCGATCTGACAAAATCAATCAAGGGAGATGAATACCTTGATCAAATCGATGGAGTCACAGATATTTCGCAGGTTGATTATGTAGTCGTCAACCATATGGAGCCCGATCACTCTGGTCTTATAAGGACGTTGAGAAGGATTGCTCCTCAAGTCACTTTCCTGGGGTCAGCGAAAACGAAGGATATGCTGGAAAGTTTCTTTTCCATAAAAGAGAACGTTCGGGTTGTCAACGATGGAGACACTCTTTCTCTGGGCAAAAGAACTTTGAAGTTCTTAGCAACACCCTTTCTTCATTGGCCTGAAACTATGATGACCTACGAGGTCTCTCATAGGATTCTTTTTCCTTGTGATGCTTTTGGTGGCTATGGCGCTATCCGAGGGGCTATTTTTGATGATGAATGCAAAGACTTTGGTTTTTACGAGAAGGAATCCCTCCGCTATTACGTTAATATCGTGGCCAATTTCAGTGCACGGGTATTAGGAGCTATCGAAAAATTAGCTGATCTTCCCATCGATGTTATTGCTCCATCTCACGGTCTAATCTGGCGCAAGAATCCTTCTCTTATAGTTAACCTCTACAAGAGGTGGGCGGAGTACGCCGTTGGAAAAACTGAACCCGGCATAACTCTTATTTATGGCTCTATGTACGGCTTTACAGAAGCCATGATGAATGCGGTGGCTCAGGGAATATCCCGGGAAGATGTTCCCCTTGAAATCTTTGATGCTTCCCGAACTCATGTGAGCTACATCCTCCCTTCCCTCTGGACAAGGGTAGGGGTCATGATAGGAGCTCCCACCTATGAAGTGTCCCTCTTTCCTCCAGTTGAAGGAGTTTTAAACATGGCTGCTCACAAGCACATCAAAAACAAGAAAGTGGCCTATTTTGGAAGCTACGGCTGGAGCGGTGGGGCTAGAAAAAATCTGGAAAAAATTATCGAGCCACTTAAGTGGGAACTTACCGATACCCTGGAATTTAAAGGATGTCCTACCGAGGAAGAGTTAAAAAAGGGCGAAGAGTTTGGACGACATTTTGCGGAATTGATAAAAAAAGAGGCATAAAAAGCATCCAGTTTCTTCTTTTTGCTTATTCTTTTAAAGTTGAAGAGAAATATGTGGAGATACGGACGGCATATTTTCCCGGGGGAACAAAATGGCCAAGACTGACTGGAAAGACGAGTTAGCAAGCTTTTTGGATGACCTCAGAGTTGTCGATGAATGCAAGGTTGAGGTTCCTGAGAAATTTAATCAGTTTTGCGAGTTCATTGCCGAATCTTCCTTTGAACGTTTGTTTGAAGAGTTGAAAAGTTATGGGATAAAATCCAAAGTCCGAAAGGAAAAAGGGAAATCGATCGCTCTTGAGGTGAGTTTTCCTAAATCGAGGGTAGATAATTTCCACTATGTTATACGCCTTCCCAATAACGCCCTGGATCTCAAGTTAAGACTGCTGATCAGAGGAAGGAAGAATAAGAAGAGTCAAATTGAGGAAAAGGAAGTGCCTTTCATGAAACATATTAAGCCTTCAGATGTCCTGAAATTGCCCAAAGAAGAA
>CAYUXD010000332.1:0-2900 GCA_964448655.1 uncultured Eubacteriales bacterium | reverse complement strand
TTTTCATCTTTTTTTATAATTTCTAAGAGCTTATCAATTTTTGCTTCGTATTCGGGACTTTGGTCAAAGGAAAAAATAAGCAAGGGATTATACTTTAATTTGACTTTAGAGGCAATAGATTTTCTCAGGTATCCTTTTTTTTTATCCAAAAGTTCAAGGATAGTCTCTTTTTGTTCACCACCGAAAATGCTCAGATAGATATGGGCTGTTTTCAAATCATGATTCATTTCGACCCTGGTGATAGTGATCAATCCAGAAGATGAATCCTGAATCCCCTCAACCAGGAGAAGGCTAAGTTCTTTTTTTATAAGGCTGGCAACTCTTTTTTGTCTTCGGGTGGCCATCGGTTTCGCATCCTGTATCTTTTTAGCTTTTTACGCTTTTTTTCGGTCTTAATAATATTTTTTTTATTTTTATAAGTGTGGGCTTGATAAATCAAGCCCCTACAAGAATCACACTCCTATATCAATGAAGAAAATGGGGCATGTCCCCATTTTCTTATCCCCATTTTCTTATTCCCATTTTCTCAATCAATCCCTACAACAATCAGCCCCTACCTCAGAAATAATGAATTTGATGTTCAATGATATGTCCATCTGTATTCTCCTCTGCATCTGCAATGATTTTGTTGAAAAGACTGTCCACAAGCCTCTTTTCGTTGTTGAGAGTCACCATTCCGATTTTTGTTCTCTGCCACTTTTTGTGATAATCCAGCTCAGCAAAAGCCACATTATACTTATTCTTCAAACGATTTTTTAGACGAGATAGTCTTTTTCTCTTTTCTTTCAGGGAATGAGAGTAGGGAATGTAAATCTCTAAAGATAAAAACCCTATGATCATTGAAGAAATAAAGAGCCTATCGCTACTACGGCATAGCCTTTTCGGTCAGGAAAGCCTCTATGATGTCGCCTTCCTCGAATTCCTTGAATTTTTCAAGGCGGATACCGCATTCATATTCTTTAGTGACTTCGTTGACATTGTCTTTGAGATGTTTAAGAGAGGAAATCCGGTCTTTATGGACAACCTCTTCGTTCCTGATAACTCTGGCTTCTGCATTTCGAGTTATTTTACCATCAACAACGTAGCAGCCAGCAATAACTCCAACCCTTGAAATGCGGAAAATTCTCCTTATTTCAGCCCTTCCCAAGTATGTTTCTTTTATTGTGGGTTCTAACATGCCGAACATGGCTTTCTTTATGTCCTCAGTTAATTCATAAATAACATTGTAACTTCTGACTTCCACGTTCTCTTTTTTGGCCAGATCCAGGATCTTTTGGGATGGTTTTGTATTGTAGCCAATGATGATAGCGTTTGCCGCAGATGCCAGAAGGACATCGGATTCAGTGATGCTGCCAGTAGCTGAATGTACTATCTTTATCTTCACTTTTTCACGATCTATTTTTTCTTTGGATTTATCTTTTTTTGCTTCTGTTTTTTCGCCAGCTTTAGCAAGCTTTTTGCTGACTTTTGTGGCTAGATCACTGCCTAAGTCGGGCAGGATATCTGCGAGAACATCAACTGAACCTTGGACATCGGCCTTGATAATAAGCGGTAGCTCCTTGACTTCACCTACCTCGATTTTCTGGAAAAGTTCATCAAGTGTGAGATGTTCAGGCCTTGTTGGCTCTTCTTTTTTAACTTTGGATTGACGGTATAGAGAGATCTTTTTAGCCGTTTCTAAATCTGAGACGACATGAAAAGAATCTCCAGCTTCAGGCACATCAGAAAAACCAAGAATTTCTACAGGTACAGAAGGCTCTGCTTTTTTCAACGGTTTGCCGTTTTCATCAAGAAGGGCTCTGGCCTTTCCATAACAAATTCCGGAAACAAAGGCATCTGCCTGGCTGAGGATACCATGCCGAATGATAACTGTGGCTACAGCGCCTTTCTTGGCATCCAGACGAGCCTCCAGGACAACTCCTTGCGCTTTGACTTTGGTATTAGCCTTGATTTCAATAACATCGCTCAGAAGAAGGATCATTTCCAGAAGCTCTTCCAGGTTTGTTTTTTCTTTTGCGGAGATATCCACGCTGATAATGTCTCCTCCCCAATCTTCTAATAGAACTCCTTCTTTTGATAATTGTTGTTTGACCTTATCAATATCAGCCTCTTTTTTGTCAATTTTGTTAATCGCAACCATTATAGGAACACCTGCTTCTTTAGCGTGGCTGATTGCTTCTCTTGTCTGAGGCATTACTCCATCATCTGCGGCAACTACCAGAACCACTATGTCAGTTGATTGTGCTCCTCGAGCTCTTAATCGAGTGAAAGCTTCATGGCCAGGAGTGTCGATGAAAGTTATGGGGCGGTTATTATGAAAGACTCTGTATGCTCCTATGTGCTGAGTGATTCCTCCCGATTCTTTCCCAACCAAATTTGATTGTCTGAAGGCGTCCAGAAGCGTGGTTTTGCCGTGATCAACGTGACCCATTATTGTGACTACAGGGGGTCTTAAAACCAGTTCTTTGGGATCACTCTCTGTCTGGATTTGCATTTCTTTCTCAAAGGAAACCACTTCTAGCTTAAGTCCAAATTCTTTTGAGATCAGATCGGCTAAAGATTCACTGATAACATCATTCACATTTATGGAATACCTGCTTGGCTTAAGCTTGGCGATGATATCTTTGGATTTGATTCCTGTTTTTTCAGAGAGTTCTTTTAAGCTCAGACCTTCCCTTAGCAGAATTTTTTTTGGCTCAGCTATTTCGGTTTTAGCTTTTGGTGTGGCCTTTTTTTTCTTTTCTTGGCTTTCCATAATTTTTTACTTCTTCAAATTTAGTATTTTAAGTCTTACTCTTTCTTGATTTCTATTTTCCAGCCTATTAGCCTCGAAGCAAGCCTGACATTTGTTCCTTTCTTGCCGATAGCAGGCGAGAGCTGATCATTTGAAACAACAGCCT